>DXYB01000026.1 GCA_019416065.1 Acidaminococcus sp.
TTTTGTGAAGGTAAACGTCCACAAGACCCCAACATTTATTATAGAACCTATTTTTTATAATTCTTGCCAATTCTCCAATATTTTGAATCACGTAGTCCGGTGTTCCATATTGGTCGAAAAAGTCCTGGGTAAAGGACGACCAGGCAACTTTGACCGTTTTACACCCTGCACGGGTACCGCTCACCATATCAAAAGGGCTATCGCCCACAGTGAGGACCTCTTCTGGGGAAAGGCGCAACTTTTTGCATCCTACCAACATGGGCGCAGGTGCCGGTTTATGGTCCGTACACTGTTCATATCCTACGATTTCTTTTATATATGGATCCAGATCCAGGCAGCGTAGTCCTCGTAAACAAGTATCGTGCAGCTTACTGGTGACGACAATCATAGGAACTTGAAGCGCTTTTAACTGCTGTAGCCCTTCTTTCACACCTGGAAAAGAGCGAATCATTTTATCATGCCAGGCGTAATTATACTGCCGGTAATAGTCGACAATTTTCTCTATGGCTGCTCCCGTAGCAGGAAGCCCTACCAGTTGTCCTAAGCCTTCCCGCAGCGGCATCCCAAAAGTATGTATAATATCCTGATCTGTTATAGTCAGTTCAGGGTAAAAATGTCCTAACGTCTGGTGGAATGTCGCCAAAATAAGCGGTGTAGTGTTGGCTAATGTTCCATCAAAATCAAAAATAATTCCCCTAAAAGCCACCGTGAAACTCCTTTATACCATAAATCTACATGCCAAATTATACCAAAAATCACCAAAAAGGTAAAACCGCAATCGTTAGGTAGACTGCGGCTTTACTATTCATCATTATATTCTTTTGGTTTTGTGCGCCAGCTCATGCAACCAGCGTGCCAACGATGGGGTGATTTGATTTCCCTGCATTTGCCAGTGCCAATTTCCTTGGTTGGTACCAGGAATATTCATTCTACAGTTGGCAGGGAGTGCAAGAACATCCTGCATAGGAAGAATCACAGTTTCTGCCCGCCGTGTGTACAGAAGCTGCATAAGTCCTTGAAGAATATCTTTTAAAGGGGCCTCCTCCGGCAAATCCAGCAGAAAACGAATCTGCCTCTTTTGCCATGTTGTGAGCTCCTTTTCATACCAGCCCCGTAGCGTATTGTTGTCATGGGTTCCCGTATAGGCCACACAATGGGGTTCTGTATCAAAAGAGACTTCCCCATCAGACCGGCTTTTCCAGTGAAATTGAAGGATTTTCATTCCTGGCAGATGAAAGCGTTGGCGTAAGGACGATACCTCATCAGTGATCACTCCCAAATCTTCTGCCAGCAGAGGAAGCGTTACCGCTTTTTGTATGGTTTTTAAGAATTTAGCCCCTGGACCTTCTACCCACTGGCCCTCTCTAGCTGTTTTTGCCCCAAAAGGAACCGCCCAATAGGCAGCAAAACCACGGAAATGATCAATGCGTACCGCATCAACTTGGCGGCTTATACGCTGCAGACGCTGTCTCCACCAGGCATACCCATCTTTTTCCATGACATCGTAGCGATACAGCGGATTGCCCCACAATTGTCCATCCGCGCTAAAATAATCCGGTGGAACACCGGCCACGTGATTGGGGCGTCCCGCTGCATTAAGATCAAACAGTTCTTGATGCGCCCAGCAGTCCGCACTATTTAGTGCCACATACATGGGGATATCTCCCAGTATGGTAATAGCATGTTGCCGTGCATAACGATGCACGACCTGCCACTGCCTATCTAGCAGGTATTGGACAAATTTTATATGATCCACTGTACCAGCTAATTTTTTATGAACCTGTAACAAGGAATCTTTTTTATGTTGTTTGATGTCTTCCGGCCACTCATACCACTTTTTGCCATTAAAAAATGCAGCAAGCGCTTTATAAAGGGCATAGTCTTCCAGCCACGCTGCATTGTCCTGACGAAACTTTTCATACACATCCCAAGAAATGTGCAACTGGGGATCATGACTCATTTTCCACAGAACTTGAGATTTTATTTTCCATACTTTTTCCCAAGATTCAGCACACGCAGCGTGTTGCGTATATTCCTTCCACAAAGAAGGAGATAGGACTCCTTCTTTCCATAGGGTTTCCAAGGAAAGCAGCCGCGGATCCATGGCAAAAGCAGAATCGGATAAATAGGGGGAATCCCCGATAAGAGGTGGATTCAGAGGAAGAATCTGCCAAACTTTCTGCCCTGCGGCATGTAAAAAGTCTATGAACTTAAAGGCCTGCGGATCCAATTCCCCACATCCATAGGAGTTTGGCAAGCTGGTAGGATGAAGTAAAATACCGGCGCGCTTTTTCTTAGCTTCCTCGCCGCGCAGGATCTGTACGCCCAGCGGTGGCAAATTCAACGTAAAATGTCCATTTACTACCTTTACAGCAGGTTCTTTCTGTAGTACATCTTCCAATGTGCCATAGGCCAAGCCGTCATCATCCACTGTCACACACTGGGATTTATCGCTGCGATTCAAGGCAATGACAAAGAAGCCATCTGCAGCGTCATTCCCAAAAACATCCTTGCCTCCCTCTATACTACGAGCATACACTAGCACATCTCCCTTGGCATATAAAGGCAGCAGGCGCCCCGTACGTAGCGTAGCGTTTTCTGTACGCAGATGGGTAAGTTTTTTTGTCCACGCTAGGATATCTTCCTCTTCCTGTCCCCAAGGGTAGGTACGTCGATTATCGGGGTCTTTGCTGCCCCGGAGGCCTACCTCGTCCCCATAATAAATGCAGGGGGCTCCCGGCAAGGTCATCTGCCACGCTATAAGGAGATACAAGCGTCGTTTTTCTGTTTCTTCTGCCGTCATTCCTGCAACAGGGCCGTTTTGTTCCAACACTGTAAGAACCCGTTCCACATCATGACTGCCAATAAGGTTCAGCATAGCATAATAATTTTCTTTGGGGTAGTGTTCCCGCAGATTGTATAATTCTGCATCTGCTCTTGCTGCATCAATATGATTCAGCAGAAAATCCAGCTGAATTTTCCGCTGAGGATAGTTCATGGCGCTATCCATATCATCACCGCTGAGATAGGTACGCTGCTCCCCATATGCTTTTTTATTGCTGGCATCTTCCCAGACTTCTCCAATTAGAACAGCTTCCGAATTTTTCTTTTTCAAGGTGCGGTAAAAGAGCTGGAGAAAAGCTTCTGGTAATTCATCAATCACATCCAGCCGCCATCCGCTGATACCTCTTTGCAACCATGTTTTTAGTACACTGTCAGCATTGCGGATGATAAAGTCCAGGTAACTAGGTGTCATTTCCTTTACGTCAGGCAAATCTTTGACCCCCCACCAGGCTTCAAAATCATCCGGATAGTGTTTGAATTGATACCAGGAATAATACGGGGAATCTTTAGACTGGTAGGCCCCCACATCAGAGAAAGTGCCATATTGATTGAAATAGCGGCTGTCTGCTCCGGTATGGCTGAATACCCCGTCCAAAATAATTCGAATTCCCTGCTTTTTGGCAGCTGCACAAAATGCTTCAAATTCCTGATTGGTTCCTAAAAGAGGATCTACTCGTAGATAATCTGCAGTATCATACCGGTGATTACTACGGGCAAGGAAAATAGGGTTTAAATAAATGGCTGTAATGCCAAGTTCTTTCAGATAATCAAACTTTTCTTGAATTCCTGCCAGGTTGCCCCCGAAAAAATCATAGTATACAATATCTCCAGTTTCCTGGTTTTTGCAGTAGTAGGGTTTATCATTCCAGGACGTGTGAAGCACCGCATGGGGTTTTCCCTTGGCTATGGCCGTAGTCTTATCACCTTTTCGGAACCGGTCCGGAAAAATCTGGTAGACAATAGCGTTCTTGAACCAATCCGGCGTGTGACTAGTTTTATTGTAGACCGTAATCTGATAGGCTGGCGGTTCCGCCTCATAAAGGCCCCCAATACCGCCCAGGTGCGCTTCATTATTGCCATAATACCAGACTTTTTCCCCATCTTTAATCACAAAATAATACCAGACCAAAGTTGCAGCTTGCGGCATGGACAATTTGGCGACAAAGCTGTTCTCCTGCATTTCCATCGGTATATAGGATTCGCCTTTTCCGTTTATCCAAAGGCGCACCTTAGCTGTAAGGGTTGTACTTACCCCTTCCAAAACACGCAGTCTTAAAAATACAGAGCTGCCGGTTGCGGCAGCTCCGAAAGGGAGACGATCCCCGGTTTGATGGGAATCGTGTTCCAAACGCAAAGGCATGGTCTCACCCCATCACTTTTTGGTATAATTTGCTGTATTCTCGTGCGGAACGATCCCAGCTGAAATCACTTTCCATCGCATTTTTTGTCAGCTGGTTCCAGATAACGTCGTCCTCGTAATATCCCATACCCCGTTTTGCCGTAAAGAGCAGCTCATGGGCGTTAAAATTGGCAAAAGTCAGTCCATTGCCTTTACGGGTATATTTATCATAGGGGATGACGGAATCTTTCAAGCCGCCTGTTTCCCGTACAATGGGAATACTTCCGTAGCGCAGGGCAATCATCTGGGACAAGCCGCAAGGTTCGTACCGACTGGGCATAAGGAACATATCAGAGGCCGCATAGACTTTATGGGCCAGTGCTTCATTAAAGGTGATCTGAGCAGATACTTTGGTAGGTTTGCGTCCTTGGAGGCCTCGAAATGCATCTTCATAGGCGGCATCGCCAGTTCCCACAATCACGAGTTGCACATCGTCATCCATCAGCTCATCCATAACTCGGGTGACCAAATCCAAGCCCTTGCTTTCTGTCAGGCGTGTCACCATAGCCAGCAGAGGTACGCCGCGTTTGACGCGAAGTCCCAATTCTTGCCGCAGGGCATCTTTATTGATACGCTTGGCGGCGCGAGCATTTTTCTCCGTGTACTTGGACTTAATATATGGGTCCGTTTCTGGATCATACGCATCTGTATCCAGCCCGTTTAAGATTCCTATGATTTTATCCTGGTTCTCCCGCATAAAGCCGTCCAGTCCTTCCCCAAAATAAGGGTAGGTAATCTCTTTGGCATAGGTGGGGCTCACCGTTGTGATCTGATCGGCATACACTAACCCAGCTTTTAAGTAGTTGACATTGCCATCTTGCTCCAGATTTCCATTCGAAAATAGGGCATAAGGCAGACCAATGACATCCACCAAAATCTCCGGACCGTAAATTCCCTGGTACTTTAAGTTGTGGATAGTGTAGATGATTTTAATCCCGTCATACCAAGGATCATGGATAAAGTCTTCTTTAAGATAGGCCCCTATTAGACCGGTATGCCAGTCATTGCAGTGCAAAATATCCGGATGGAACCCGATTTGGGGCAGCATGGCCAGCACCGCCCTGGAAAAATAGGCGAAGCGTTCCCCATCATCATAATACCCATAGCAGGCATCCCGTTTAAAATACTGTTCGTTGTCCAAAAAATAGTATGTCACGCCATCAAGCTGCAGCGATTCAACCCCGTAATACTGTTGGCGCCAGGCAAGGTTGACGACGCCTTGATAAACCGGCTTCATCTTTTTGGTATATTCCGTTTTAATGCCGCTGTATTTGGGAATGACGACCCGAACATCATACCCCATTTTAGAAAGAGTTTTGGGTAAGGCTCCCATTACGTCTGCCAAGCCTCCCGTTTTAATGAACGGAACTGCCTCAGACGCTACAAAAAGGATTTTTGTCTTTTCCATTTCGTTTGCCATCGTTATCACCTTCTTTATGGCTCGCATTCTCTTTTTAGTCAATAGATTCAGGACCTTTCTTTATTGGATTTTTAGACACAGGAGACTCTTGTTTCTCCTCTTCCGTACACTTTAGGAAAATAGTGGCAAGCGGCGGTAATGTCAGCACAAGCGATTGCCGTTGCCCATGCATAGGGATACCTTCCGTATGCAGCTCTTGCGTATTAGCTACGCCGCTGCCACCGTATTCCGTGGCATCACTGTTAAAGACTTCCGCATAGGTTCCTGCTATTGGCACCCCTATCCGATAGTTATAACGCACCACTGGGGTAAAGTTACAAATAACATAGGTTCTTTCCCCTTTTTTAGCCCCATTCCTATAAAATGCAATAACGCTGTTATCCCGGTCATCACAGCTAATCCACTGGAATCCTTTCCAATCGCAGTCTTCCTGCCACAGTTCAGGATGTTCAGTATAATATAGATTCAATTGCTGCAAATACTTATGGAGCTTTTGGTGTTGCGGGTATTCCAATAAATGCCAATCCAAACTGTCATCATATTTCCATTCGATAAATTGCCCGTATTCGCCGCCCATGAACAGTAACTTTTTTCCAGGATGGGTCATCCAGTAGCCATAGAAGGCCCGCAGCCCTGCAAACTTCTTCCAGTAATCCCCTGGCATTTTATCCAAAAGAGAATGTTTTCCATGTACCACTTCGTCGTGGGATAATGGTAAAATAAAGTTTTCCGAGAAGGCATACATCAGGGAAAAAGTGATCAGGTCCTGGCTACCCTTGCGATAGATGGGATCCATAGCCATATAGCGAAGCATATCATTCATCCAGCCCATGTTCCATTTGTAGTTAAAGCCCAGTCCTCCGTCATTGACCGGTTTGGTTACCAGGGGCCAGGCAGTGGATTCTTCTGCCACCATCAAAGCATGGGGGAAGTTTTTAAAAATGGCGGTATTGAGTTTCTGGAGAAATGCCACAGCTTCCAGATTTTCATGCCCGCCATTTTTATTTGGAGTCCATTCTCCTTCCTGCCGACCATAATCCAAATACAGCATATTGGCAACGCCATCAATACGCAATCCGTCTATATGAAACTGCTCCAACCAGAACATGGCGCTGGAAATCAAAAAGCTTTGGACTTCCGTTCGTCCATAGTCAAAATTAGTTGTGCCCCACCCGGCATTTTCTGCTAGTTGAGGATTGCCGGATTCATAACAGGGCTCACCATCAAATAACCGCAGGCCATGGCTATCCCGGCAGAAATGTCCCGGTACCCAGTCTAAAATCACTCCGATATGCTGTTGATGACACTGGTCTACCAGGTACATAAAGTCTTCCGGCTTGCCATAGCGACTGGTAGCCGCAAAATATCCTGTATCCTGATACCCCCAGGAACCATCATACGGATATTCACACAACGGCAATAACTCTATATGGGTATAGTGCATCTCTTTTACATACGGAACCAATTGCTCTGCAATCTCCCGATAGGTCAGCATGCGCCCTTTTTCACCCCGCCGCCAGGACCCCAGATGGACCTCGTAAATCAGCATGGGCTCATGATAAGAGTCATAATATTGGCGGGAATACTGCCATTTTTTGTCTTTCCAGGTATATTTCAGTTTGGTCAGACGGCTGGCTGTATTGGGCCGCACTTCTGAGGAAAAAGCATAGGGATCACTCTTTAAGATTACATTACCGTCTGCGGTGGTAATGGCATATTTGTAAATATCTCCCTCTTTAAGTCCCGGGATATGGGTAACCCAGATTTCTTTATCTTTCGGACAAGGTTCCATGGGATTTTTGGCAGCATCCCAGCCATTAAAATCCCCCACAACACTCACGGCACGAGCATGGGGCGCCCACACAGCAAAACGTACGGCAGCTTTGCGCCGAAACGCAGTAAAATGTGCTCCCAAAAAACGATAACTGGCAAAATTAGTCCCCTGATGATACAAATATGTGCTGTAATCGTCAATGGCACTCAGTTTCATAACGCAATCCCTCCTTTTTCACAGGTGCCTTTTACGTATCGGTAACCGGTTGGATATGCCAAATATCTGTGGCATACTGCTGGATCGTCCGGTCACTGGAAAAATAGCCGCTACGGGCTATATTAATGGCACTGCTGCAAAGCCAGCCCTGTTTGTCACGGTAGCGGCTCTCAATTTTTCGCTGGGCCGCACAATAGGCAGGAAAATCCTTCAGCACAAAATACTCATCATTTTTATCCAACAAATTATCATAGAGCATGCCAAAGTGTTCCCCGTTAATTTTAAAATTCACCAGATCATCCATTAACCGGTGGATTATGGGATCATTACTGTAAAGTCCCCAGGAGGAATAGCCACCCCTGAGATAATAAGACATCACTTCATCAGCCTTAAGACCAAAGATTACGCAATGCTCATCTCCTACAATCCGATGGATCTCTACATTGGCCCCATCTTCCGTACCCAGGGTAATGGCTCCATTCATCATAAATTTCATATTCCCAGTACCGGATGCTTCCTTGCCAGCTGTAGAAATCTGCTCACTGACTTCCGAAGCGGGAAAAACCATTTGGGCCAGGGAGACATCGTAATTTTCCAAGAATACTACTTGCATTTTCTCACTAACCTGGGGATCGTGGTTCACCATATTGGCCACCGCATTAATCAGACGGATCGTTTCCTTGGCTTCCCCATAGTTTTTAGCTGCTTTACCACCAAACAGATAGGTATGGGGCAGCACATCCAGTGAGGGATTTTCTTTCAGGCAAAGATAGCGATACAATACCTGCAGAATATTCAGCGTTTGCCGTTTGTACATATGAATCCGCTTTACCTGTGTATCAAAAAGGGAATGGACATTCACGGAAAGTCCGTTTCGCTCTTGGATATAGCGGGCCAAAATGGCTTTCCGCTGCTGTTTGACCTTGTCCAAACGGTCTAAAAATCCCGTATCTGTAGCAAATTTTTCTAAGTCTTGCAGGCGCTCCGGTGCTAGCCGCCATTTCTCCCCAATGGCTTCATCAATCAAGTTCGACAACTGAGGGTTAGACTGGATCAGCCAGCGTCGATGAGAAACTCCATTAGTTTTATTGGAGAAGCGTTCTGGGAAACAAGTATAAAAAGGATGCAAAGTAGAATCTTGCAAAATACGAGTATGGATTTCTGCCACACCATTAATACTATTGCTGCCGAGTACCGCCAGTCGGGCCATATGGATCTCTCCATCCCACAAAATGGCGACGGATTTAGCAAACGCCTCATTTCCTGGATGACTTGCCCGGATTTTTTCCAGCCAGCGCCGGTTAATCTCATCTATGATGAGATAGATTCGGGGCAATAGCTCCTTGAACATAGGAATGGACCATTTTTCCATGGCTTCTGGCAAAACCGTATGGTTTGTATAGGCCACAGTTTTTACAGTAACTTTCCAGGCTTTGTGCCAGGAAAGGCCCTCTTCGTCCATAAGAATCCGCATCAGCTCCGGGATCACAAGGGCTGGATGGGTATCATTAATATGGATGGCTACATACTGATAGAGTTTACTCAGTGGCTTTTGAATTTTTTTCTTATAATGACGGATGATGCTCTGCACCCCTGCGGAAACGAAGAAATATTCCTGCATTAGCCGCAATTGGCGTCCGTCTTCCGTACTGTCATCCGGGTACAAAAAACGGGAAATCTGTTGCACACGGTCCTTGTATTTAATGGTACGTTGCATTGTAGCATTGCTATCAAACAGATCATCCCGGGCATATTCTGCCCGCCACAAACGCAATGTATTTACCGTATGGTTCTGGTAGCCGATAATGGGCACATCATAGGGAACCGCCCGCACAATATCATAGTTTTCATAGATACAGGCAAGTTCGCCTTTTCCGTCCGGTTTCATATAGGCATTGCCCCCGAAACGAACGGAAACGGCTTTATCCACTCTTTTAACTTCCCACGGATAGCCTCGGAGCAACCAGTTATCAGGCAGTTCCACTTGCTGTTCGTCGATAATTTTTTGGCGAAACAGACCATACTGGTACCGAATACAGTTTCCGTTTCCCGGCAAGCCCAAAGCAGCCATGGAGTCGATAAAACAAGCAGCCAGTCGTCCCAGTCCCCCATTTCCCAGAGCGGGATCCCGTTCTGCAGGAATTACCTCTTCCAGCTTCCATCCTAAGTCTTGCAAGCCTTGCTGCACCAAATCTTCCATACCCACACCGAGCAAATTGGATTCCAGCAAACGACCAATTAAAAATTCAATGGAAAAATAGTAGACCTGCTTTACTTTCTTTTCGTCATAGCGTTGATTGGTGCGAATCCAGTCCTCGCTTACCAGATCCCGGATCATATAGGCCAGGGTCTGATAAACCATCGTCGTGTTCAGGTCTTTTGGTTCTTCTGCCCAGAGCATATGGGCTTTTTGGATAAAATCTTCCTTGAATTCCTCTTTATTTTTCCATTTGTTCATTCAACGCCTCATTCTTTCCATTCTTTCCGTGCCATTACGAAACAGAGCGCTTCCCCACGCAAAGTGGTTTTTTCTCCGTTCCAGATAAGGTGGCTTCTGTCTGCACCAGGGATCTCTTATCACAAATCACATGATCCAGCTGGGCATCATCCCCTACTACCGTGTACTGCATCACAATGCTGTTTTTGACCACGGCATTAGGCCCCACCTTAACCCGGCGGAACAAAATGGAATTTTCTACCGTGCCTTCAATGATGCAGCCATTAGCGATCAGGGAATTTTTAACCTTAGCTTCTTCCGTATATTTGGCCGGAGCTTCGTCATTGCTTTTTGTGTAAATCCGATGTTCCGGATCTGGAAAAAACAACTTTTTCCAGAATACCGGATCCATCAAATCCATATTCACTTTAAAATAGCTTTCCACACTGTCAATTTTTTTGGAATAGCCGCCACAGTGATAGCCAAAAATCCGCAGTTGCTGCAGATTTTTTTGCAATACATCATCCACAAAATTCTTATATCCCTTGGCATAAGCTCTTTCCACGCTATCAATGAACATGTCACAATCTACCACCATGCCTTCAGTAAAGAGCTTTTCACCAGCCTTTTGTTCTTTTACCGGGGTAATGGAGGTAATCCGTCCCTCCTCATCCGTGGTAAAAATGGTACCTTCCTGCGTGGCATCACACTCTTTCACCTTGTAGATCATTGTCACGTCCGCATTATGCTGGCGGTGGAAATGAAGTACTTTTTCATAATTCACGTTCTGCACCCGGTCACAGTTAGAGAGCAGCAAATATTCTTTGTGACCTCGTTTTACCAGCATTAGATTATTATAATAGGAATCCACGTCCCCGTCCACTTTTTCCGTTTCTTCCATGGGTAGATAAAATAACCCGTCACCCTTATGGGCTAGTCCCCATTCCTTCCCACTGCGAAGATGGTCTAATACACTGCGGCTGCGCCGTGGTAATAGAATCCCTACACTGGTAACCCCAGCGTTAACCATATTGGAAAGCGTAAAATCCACTAAACGGTATTTTCCCCCCACAGGCAGGGAAGCAATCGGCCGACGTGCATTTATTTCCGTTAAAGGACGGGTGTTTTGCATATTAATCAATCCAATAACATCTTTGCTCATCTCATCCCCTCCTTTGCCCGGGCTTTTTCTTCACTCCAGATGCCTTTACGTCCTAATACGGCGACAGAACCATCTGCCTTTTTTAAAATGGAATTCTTTTTAATCAGGCAGTTTTCACCGATAATGGCCTTATCAACGACGGCGCCTTCTTCCACCACCGTATCTGGCATCAGAACCGAATTAGAAATCTGTGCGCCTTCTCCGATGCTGACCCCATAGAAAATCACACTGTTAGTCACATTGCCTAACACCATGGAACCTTCTGCTACCAAACTGCTCTTTACAGACGCATTTGGCCCTACATAGTGGGATGGATAATTCTGGGTTCCAGAATAAATCCGCCAGCTCTTATCCCGAAGATCAATAGGAGGATCATCTGCTATCAAGTCCATATTGGCCTGCCATAGACTGTCAATCGTCCCTACATCTTTCCAGTAGCCTTCGAAAGGATACGCATAGAGCGCCACTTGGTCTTGGAGCATAGCAGGAATAATATTTTTACCAAAATCATGTTCGCTGTTTTCGTTTTTGGCATCCGCTTTCAAATAAGATTCCAGTACGGTTCTATTAAAGATATAGATGCCCATGGATGCCAGGTTGCTTTCCGGATGGGCAGGTTTTTCCTGGAATTTGGTGATTTTTAAATTATCGTCAGTGACCATGATTCCGAATCGGCTGGCTTCCTCCCAAGATACATGGATGGTGCCAATAGTGACTGCAGCCTTGTGTTTTCTATGGAATGTCAGCATTTTAGCGTAATCCATGGAGTAAATATGGTCCCCGGAAAGTACCAGGACATAATCGTCCCCTACCCGGTTTACAAAGTTCAGATTTTGATAAATAGCATCGGCTGTCCCGCGATACCAGTTGCTGCCGCCATCAGTTTGATACGGCGGCAAGATGAAAGTACCCCCATCGTCAGAATCAAGATTCCAAGCGCTACCATTACCTACATACCAATTTAGCTCCAAGGGTTGATACTGGGTCAAGATGCCTACCGTATGGATTCCAGAATTTCGGCAGTTGGAAAGCGGAAAATCTATGATCCGGTATTTCCCGCCAAAAAGCATTCCCGGTTTGGCCATGTCTTTGGTGAGTACTCCTAGTCTGCTTCCCCTTCCTCCGGCCAGAATCATGGCCAGACAATTGGATTTTTTCATAGTGCTTCCCCCTTTGCCGTTATGCCTTACAGTCCTCCTGTTGTATTTCTTCCGGTTTGTCTTCAATAATGTGAAGGTTACTAGCCATCCATAAACACTCTTTTATAATATTATACAATCTGGGAACTGGAAAGCCAAATATTTTTGGATAAGTGATTTATATTTTCACAAAACGGAGACAATTTGTAAACAATGTACTTTTCTTGAATTGCTGATAGGGAAAAAATACGTTACAATAGGTATGGTTAGAACAATGTAGGCTAGGAGGAATGTATATGCTGAAGCTCCATTATATCCATCATGCGGCTTTTACGGTAACGGACGGAAAAACCACACTTTTGTTTGATCCCTATCTGGACGGCAACCCAGAAGGCCTTACGGCCAAGGACATTAAGGCAGAAGTTATTTTAATTTCCCATTATCACGGAGATCACCTGGGCAGTGCTTATGAGATTGCTAAAAATAATGATGCCCTGATTATTTCCACGGCGGAAATTGCCAACGACGCCGCCTCCCACGGTTTAAAAAGCCAAGCTATGCACTTGGGCGGTACTCGGGAATTTCCCTTTGGCAAGGTACGGATCACACCAGCCTTCCACGGAAGCGGCATTGCAGGAGGCCATGCCTGCGGCTTTATCGTCCATTTAGGGGGTAAGGTTATCTATTTTGCAGGCGACACCTGTGTATTCAGCGATATGTCCCTTTTGTCCAAGCTAGAGCCTATTGATGTAGCACTGCTTCCCATTGGGGACAATTTCACCATGGGTCCCAAGGATGCCAGGCTTGCTGCCGAACTATTAAATGTCCCGACGGTCATCCCCATTCACTACAATACTTGGCCGATTATTGCCCAGGATCCACAGGCCTTTAAAAAGTATGTAGAAGCCACTACAAGGTCCAAAGTCCTGGTCGTCTCTCCTGGCAGTACGGTTACGCTGTAAAGAGACAATATACCCCCTGCAGAGATAACTCTGTAGGGGGTATATTTCTTCTTACTTTTTCGGACAAAAATACGCAAAGGGACAATAAAGACAAGCCGCTGTCCGCACAGGAAAATCACCTTCTTTTTCCAGCTGCAACAGATGTGTTAACAATTGTTCGAGTTTTTCCCGTTCTCCTTCCCGGTTTATCATGAGATAGCGGGTATCGTTTTGCAAAAAATCCAGTCCCGCCCACACTATTTTTTTGCCGGGATACTGAGCTTCTGCAGCCAGGCTGTACAAAAGCAGCTGTCTTCTATATCCTTGCTTTTCCTCCCCATCCATAGGGGGATGGCCGGTTTTATAATCTACAATGGCAAGCGTATCCCCTGATAAATGCACAAGTAGATCCATTCTGCCAGTAAAGCTTATCTGATCTCGTCCGTTTTTATAGAATAGCAGCTGAAATTGCTTTTCTCGCTCTTTTTCAAAAGGAAGAAGTTCCTGGTACAAAGGACTTTGACAATAGCGTTGTACCAGATCTTTCCCGGCCTGGCGAAACAAGGCTCGTTCTTTTTCAGGCTCTTCTACTTCTTCCAGCGCTATTTCAAGGGCCGTTTGCAATGGGGATGTTTCCAATAGTTCCAGGACTTTATGGACATAAGTTCCCAAGGTGGCTGGGGAGATCTGATAAAGACCTTCCCCGATAGGCTCCGGTTCTACGGGGGGCATTTTTTCTAGATATTCGTAATAAAATTTTCGGGGACAAGTGTCGTAATGTAAAAGAGCGGTAGCAGATAATTCTATTTTACGAGGAAAAGTAATAGGCTTTAGGCGATCATAGGCGGCATCGGCAATGAGTTCCGGCTTATCTTCCTCCTTAGTAGAAATTGCGGGCTTCCCTAAGAGGCTTTTCACTTCTTTTTCCACCCATTCCACTTCGCCAGCATGAGCAGTTCCAGGCGCAAAAACGCGGGAGAGGGATTGCCCCCATTTCTCCCTGTTATTTCCTTTTCTCCCATTTTCCACATGGACAAGGACCAAATATTTTTCTGCCCTGGTCATTGCCACATACAGTTGTCGTTTCTTTTCCGATTCTTCCAGCCGGCTATTTTCCAACTGGACGGCTTGATACACACTAGTAGGCTGCATCTGCCCACTAGCATCTTCGGTCTTTACACCAAGCCCAACCCCCGGCATATACACCAATCCGCTGCCATCCACGGGATCTCGCTTATCCAAATTAGGTAGCAACACCGCCGGAAATTCCAGTCCCTTGGATTTGTGGATGGTCATAATCTGTACTGCATTCGGATCCAATTCTTGTTGACTGCCACTTTCCCGAGCGGCCAAGCTGCGCATTTGTTGCAATTTATTCAGGAAATCAGCAACGGAGCAATGCCCGTTCATTGCATCCCCTACGGCTAGGGAACGTAATTTTCGGTAATTTGCTAGTTTCTCTCTTCCTCCATTTTGCATCAATAAGGTAGGCTCTATGGCTAACGTGGCCTCCATGGCATCAAACAGTTCCGGCAAAGACTGGTGGAGAGCTACTTTACGCAATTCATCCAATTTTTTCCCTAAAGTATAAAGGAGTTCATCCACTTGCTGCTGCAAACTATCCCACAAGCAAAGATTTTTGTCAAAATGCAGGAGATTAGAGATCTGCTGATCCGTGAGTCCCGCAAAAGGACTCCTCAAAAATCCCACCAAGGCCCAGTCCTTTTTCGTATTGCACAGCACGGTAAGTAGATTCATTATATCTACAATCTCTATCCGGTCATAAAATCCTTTGCCGTCAGTCACCTGGCTTTTGATTCCCAGGTCAAGAAGTGCCTTCGCATAGCTTTCTGCCAGGTGGATTGCAGGCAACAAGATGGCTATCTGCTCATAGGAGAGTTCCGGATGCGCCGCAACTAAATTTTTCACGACATCGGCTACATAGCGTGCCTCCGCAGCCTGACATTCCTCTGCGCTGCAATCTCCTTGTTGCAACACCGCAAAAACAGGCAGACAACTAGCTGGCTGGTGAGGACGCAGCGGCTGCGCTGTTACATCACTTTTGGCGTCGTCCCCCAGTAAATCATCAAACAAGGTATTGCATGCCGTGATGATTTCCGGGGCTGAGCGAAAATTATCATCCATGACAATATCCGTGCCGTCCGTCTCAGAAATTGCATCCCGCACTTTTTTAAATACACTAACGTCTGCACCCCGGAAACGGTAGATGGACTGTTTGGCGTCCCCTACGATAAAAAGGTTGTGCCCCAATAGTCGGTTCGCATTACCGCCACTGAGCAGATACACCAGCCTTTTCTGTTCTTCATTGGTATCCTGAAACTCATCCACCATAAGATATGGATAGCGTTTTTGGTAGTGTTCCAGAATCTGTGGATAGGTTTCTAAAACTTCCACCGCCCGTCGTGAAATGCTGGCAAAACTATAGACTTCCTGGCTTCTTTGTTCCGTTTCCAAATAAGTATGATAGCGAGTAAAAATCTCTTGCCAGGCTTTGACTTGGGAGATAGCCTTTTTGTCAAGAGCACATCGCAGCAATTGATCGGCAGCATCCCGACAAATCATGACCAACTCTTTGATTTTACCAAAAGCCCCTACCTGCTTTACCAACATGGCGACTTTTTCATAATCCCCTGTGGCGATCCACTGGTGCAGGATTTCCCTTTTTTCTCTGATAGCTTCCAGCTGCTCCTGGCCTTTTTTCCCTGCCTGTGGTTGTGCAGCAAGTAGTGTATCCACAGCTTTTTCCAGGGCAATCTTCCCCTCTTGTTCATCTTTTTCAGAAAGTACATACGGCCGGGTAAGATCCGCTTCGGTGATAATACGCGCAAGCTGCGGCAGGATATGCAGCAACATATCTCCGATTTTTCTAGCGGGATATAGCGTTAAAAGCTGTACTATTTCCGGTGAAGCGTTTTGAATTTCCTTTTCAATAAAACGCGCCGTGGTTTCTTGTTCAAAAGCCCGGATCCGATATTCTTCCTGGATAGTGAAATTGGGATCTAACGCCGCTTCCACTGGATTTTCACGGATTACCTGGGAGCAAAAGCTGTCAATGGTGGTAATGGCAGCATGTTCGGCTAAAAGTATTTGTTCCCGCCAATACTGCCGTTGCGGGTCCTCCTGGGCAACTGCAAGGCGATCTAGCATTCCTGCTTTTACACGTTCCAGCATTTCCCGAGCCGCTTTTCGGGTAAACGTAATGGCCAAAATTTCCTGGGCATTGGCTTTTTTTTCATCAATGAGGGTTAAAAAGCGTTCTACCAGTACCCGGGTTTTTCCGCTGCCAGCACCAGCAGAAACAGATACATTTCCGGTTAGCGCATGAATGGCCTGATATTGCCACTTTGTAAAGTCTGCCATGCTTACTCCTTCCCCAGATCGCTGGGTCTTTCCTGGATCCGGCAAAGATCTTTTCCAGGACACCAAGCTGGACAGGATCCTTTAGGACTGCTTGGGAAATGTCCGTTAGCTAACCCATGTGTAGCTGTAACGAGTGCTTGCCGCATTGCTTCCAGCGCTGCATCCTTTTCCACTGGGCGGGCACTTTTCATCCAAGGGAAAGCAAGCTTTACACCTTTGTCCCAAGTTCCGCCTTTACGTTCTCCGCTGCGGACCTGGACATATCCTGCTCCTAAAATACATTCCCGGGAAATATGCCCTACTATCTCTAAAGCTTCCAGATAAAGGGGCAATTGTACTGCTTCCCCTCGAGAGATTTCAGATCCTGTAGGAATACGTCCGGTTTTATAATCCAGGATACAATAATTTTTTCCATCAAAATCAATCCGGTCAATCTGCCCGGAAATATAAACCTTTTCTCCGTCCACCTGCTTTATCAGCGCCGGCCACTTGCTTCCCGCCCTTCCAAAAGACCACTCCAGCTTAGCGGGAGCAAAAGGCAGTGTGCTTTGTGCCTGGTAGTCACATTCTTTAATTAGATACGCATGCAGCCATTTCCCGTAAGATCTTTTGATAAAAGGTAATAGTGGACTTTCTGCCAGAAGGTCATTGGTTTTTGCAGCAGAAAAAACGCTGTCATAGATTTTTTTCAGTTCCTGCCATAAAACTTCCGGATTCTCCAGACGCTGTCCCAGATAATGAGACATAAATTCCGCAAGCGACTGATGAATCAAACTTCCTACTACGTCCGGTGTTGGATAGGGATCACGTTCTTCCCAGGGAGAAAGTTTCCATAGATTGCTCACCAGATACGCAAAGGGACAGTTGATATAACTATCCAAGCTGGAGGCCGAAACATGGAGCGGACGTTGCAAAAGATCTGCTACTTCTCCGTTCCAAGGGTTTTCTTCTGTCTCCCACCGGTTGCGGGACGATAAGCAGCGGGAAAAGAAATTGTGCCCCAATTCTTTTTCCATCCATCTTTTTTCCTGCAATCCTAGTTGTTCTTTATCCGATAGAAAATTCAGGAACAGGGGCAAGCTGTAGCATTGCGTAATATTGGGCAAATACCGCTTTGTTGCAGGAAGTCCTCCACCGTAAAAATGACACAGTGAACGGATATAGGAACTTTCTCCTCCTTCTTCATCCCGGTACCAACTTAGATATACATCCTTTGTCCCCATGGCTACACCACTGGCAAAAAAGAAACGATCCTCTTCCAAGGATTGGGCAGATACAGAAAGTTCCAATCCCAGTGCATTGCATTGTGCCCGTTCTTCGTCATTATATAGCCAGCTTTCCCTTTTAATCTGGGGAAAAATACCTTCCCGTACCCCCAGTATATAGATATAGGGAAACGAAACACCCTGCACGGCAGATGCTTCCATCACTAAAATCCCGCTGTCATGATTCTCGGCGATCATCTGGGGTGCGGCGTATTGACATGCATCACTCCAATAGGAACTAACATCTTTGACCGTAAGTAACTCCTCTTTAGCATTACAACGTTCCCAGGTTTCCACCATTTCTTTTAAAAAGCGTTCCACGAAATCCAGTGTTTCCATCTGGGCTTTCACCTGGCGTAGCGTACATTTTCCCTCCTGGTATGCTTTTCCCCAGAGTTGGGGCAGCTTGCAATTCGTAATCCACTGCCAAATTTCTTCCCGCCACGCAGTGGCAGTATGCCGCTCTTGCAAAAATTTCAAGAGTTCCCAAAAAGAAGCATTGACCAAATGCTGCGTTTTCAGATATTGCAAAAAGACTTGTTGGGAGGCAAAATATCTATCGCACCACAGTTTCTCCATGTTTTCCCGGTCTATATTGAAAGCTGTCTCTGCAAAAGGACAGCGCAGCAACGCCTTATAAACGTCAAGATTATTTTTTACAGAGGCTGCTGCAAATAATTTTGTCAAAAAATCCGGCAAAGGTTGTCCAACCCTATCTGTCACCTGTGGGAGTTGGCAGGCAAGTCCATAAGCAGCAAAAGAGCGGGTGAGTCCCTGATAGTCCGAGAGTTTACGTACCAGGACTACAATATCTTCCGGATCCGTTCCGGAAAGCAGTTTTTCTTTGACATGCTGTAGCACCATGTGCAGTTCTGATTCAGGGCTATTGGCTTCTCCCAGATGGATGTGAAAACAGGAATTATCCGTATAGTTCCCCATTTCCCATTGCTCTGTAAAAGCAGTCAAATCCTCCGGCTTTTTCTTCGTTGCGCTCTCTTCCACACAATCAAATCCGGCTCCTACCAGATTTTCGTACATGCGCGTTGTTACAGCAGTTAACTCAGGCCGCCGTTTATCATAAAACAAACCAATTTCCACGTTCGTCCTATGAGCAAGAGCCTTTACCAGCCGTAATTGCACAGGGGAAAACTGGTAAAACTCACTAAAAAAAACATGCTTCCAAGGTACTTCCACCCCTTCTTCCAAAAGCTGGGCAGCAAGACTATACTGGGAAGAGAAATCCATTATTTGCAGTGCTTTCATTTCCTGGTGGTATAAAAGATACAGCATATCCAGTTCCATGTCTTTTTGCCGCTCTTGCCCCTTGCGATTCCAGGACAAGAGAAGTGTATGGAATTCATCCGGGGAGATGTCACTGCGGGAGAGTTCATCCATGAATGCTAGTAAGCTCTCCACAAATCCATCTTCTCCCGCTAGCGGCGCAAAATAATCCAAACGGGACTGCAACTGTTCTAATGCTTTTTTCAGTATTTTGCGTTGTACAGGGCGGCTCGCAGGATGAAAGCCCCGCATGCCCCCCAAGCGCAGAATTTCCTGGGGTAAGTAATCTATAATGGCAGTCAGAACCGTATCACCTGTCTCTTCCCGTATTTTTTGACGGAAATACCGACTGGGGACCAGCAGTAATGCCTCCCCATACGGAACCTTCTGGGCCATTTTTTGAAATTTTTCCCGCATGGTCTCCCCTAGCGGCAAAATATGCAACACATTCTTCATAGTCTTTCCTTTCTTTTCTCTATATCTTTTATTGTAGCGTATTTTGTAGATTTTGTCCGCTTATCATTTTTCATGCGGTTCTGATATGATATAATTAAAGCAGTTTTCCTGGAAGGACGTGAACACAATGACCTATTCCAAATCAATCAAAGGGGATTTGATGTTGCTGCTGGCAGCTCTAATTTGGGGCAGTACATTCGTCGCCCAGAGCACCGGTATGCAATACATTGGTCCCTATACCTTTAATGCCTTACGGAGCCTGATCGCAATATTTGTGCTTTTGCCCATAGTCCTTTTTTTCAGCAGAAATGCCAAGGAAAAGAAAGGACAAGGATTATGGCAGCAGCTAAAGCCCGGGAGAAAAACCTTGCAGGGTGGCCTTGTGGCAGGTGTGATTTTAGGGATAGCCAGCAACCTCCAGCAAGTAGGTATCTCTATGACCACAGCCGGAAAGGCCGCTTTCATAACTGCGCTATATCTGGTGCTCGTGCCTGTATTTGACCGCATAAGTGGCGGCGTTGTCACCAAACGAGTCTGGATATGTGTGGTGGTAGCCATTTACGGTTTCTATCTGCTTAGCGTTCAGGATGATTTTACCATTGCCCTAGGGGATATTTTAGTATTTCTCTGTTCTATTTTCTTTGCGCTTCATATTCTGTGTATTGATCGCTTTTTGCGAAAAGGAGCGGACAGCATTCAAATGTCCTGGGTACAGTTTGGTATAGCTTTTTTGATTTCAGGACTCCTGACACTCTTTTTTGAATCTCCCAGTCTACCCGCCATATGGGATGCCCGGATATCCATCCTATACGCTGGTGTACTTTCTAGTGGTGTGGCGTTTACTTTGCAAATCATCGGGCAGAATTATACAAAGCCCACCAGTGCTACCCTTTTGATGAGCCTGGAATCCATTTTCGCCGCACTATCCGGCTGGATAGTATTAGGAGAAACTTTGACAGGACGGGAATTTTTAGGGTGTATCCTCGTTTTTCTAGCAGCTATCCTATCCCAGATACCACTTGCCCGGTTATTTAAATTATCCCACAATTGATGATACCTTTACGCTACAGGAGAGACTAAGGAGGCACATGCTTTGACATTTCCTGCTAAAAAGAAAATTCTGCTGGGACTGCTTATACTCGTGCTGGCACTTGCTGGCTTTATCGCCTATTCTTACCGTACAGAACTCACTATGCGGCTTGTACACCGCAGCCCGCAACCTGTCAGATCCGTAACTGCCGGACAGACAACTTTTTCCCTGCAGCAATTAAATACTCCTGAACTAACCAGTTACGACGTAGATAAAATTCTAAGTTTTGTCTTTCAAGATGGAATTTACTATCTGGCAGTACGTAGCCAAGACGGCAGCACCACCATGGTGGAAGCCTTTACAGAAAAAGATGGTAGCCTATACCCCTACCGGACCTTTGGAGACAAAGGAACCTTTACCATACCGGATAAAATGGTTCTAAGTGTAACGGTTTCTCCCACTGGCGACATCGTATACGTAAAAAAGGGTATTCATACATTAAAGGATGGTAATGACATTATCAGCCTAAAGGGAACAACCACTGCAACACGCGTTGCTTTCCTACCTGGTGGGCAAAAGGCCTATCTTTACGGCAACGACAATTTTACTCTGACAGAGTATAAAGATGGCAGCTTTAATAATAACAAACCAGCCTTCCTTCATAATCGGGCAAAGCCTTTTGCAGGTGGTTTAACTCTGGTCCAAGTCACCCCGGATGGCATGATCTGGGGGGGCGGTCGTCCTATTCCCAACGGATTCAGCATGATTGCGTCCTTTACTCCACAAGGACTCCCTAGCAAAGTCTACGGCAGTTCCAATCCAGTAGACAAAGATTCTATCTATGACCTAGTGGATATGGCCGTTATTGACCATTACATTATAGCCATTGATGGGTTTACACTAAAGCTATGGAACCGGGATGGGAAATTTTTAGACAGCTTAAATACATCTAAAGTATTGGGCGACAACCTGAACGGATCGCGCCTAGCGGTAATTGACGGAAAAACCATTGCACTATTAGCCACGGTGCGCAATGCCCAGACCAGATTAGTAGAAATTCGTATCTTTCTCCTGACATTTTCCTGATAGAAAGAGGCCCCCTAGGTAAAAGGGGACCTCTTTTTTTCGTTGTTATGCTTCTCTTTATTGCAAGAGTCCGCTGGCTTTCCAAGCAGCGGTTACTTTTTCCCGTTCTGCCGCAGTCATAGGACACATAGGCAAGCGATAACCACCTGCGTTAAAGGGTGTCATCTTTGTCACAGCTTCTTTTACAGGAATGGGATTACTCACCAAGAACATGCTGTCTGCTTGGGGTACCATCACGTCATTCAAGGTTATGGCTTTTTCTACGTCGCCCTTAACATAGGCTTGCATCAGATCTTTTAAGAGCTGTCCATTCACATTGCTCAGCACGGAAATAAGACCTACTGCACCGACGCTCATTAGTGGCAAAATCAAGCCATCATCGCCGCTGTAAATAGAGAAATCTTTTGGTGCCAGTCGATGTAGTTTGGCTGCTTGGGCAATATTTCCGCTAGCCTCTTTTACGGCCACGATATTGGGACACTCTTTGGCAAGGCGTGCAATGGTTTCCGGCTCAATATTTTTTCCCGTGCGACCCGGTACATTATAAATGATGATAGGGAGATTGGTATGTTCCGCAATGGTCTTGAAATGCTGGTAAAACCCTTCCTGAGAGGGTTTATTATAATAAGGCCCTACGACCAAAACCCCATCAGCCCCAACTTTTTCTGCCAGCTGGTTCATTTTCAGCACATCCGCTGTATTATTGGACCCGGTGCCTACAATCACAGGGCCTCTTCCATTCACTTTTTCAATCACGCGGGCAAACAGTTCCTCTTTTTCTGCCACAGTCATGGTGGGGGCTTCCCCTGTTGTACCACTTACAAGCACTGCATCGCTGCCATGATCTAGTAACCAAGCAGCAAAATTTGCTGTTCCTTCCGCATTCAAAGAGCCGTCCTCGTTAAAGAAGGTCACCATGGCGGTCATTAATTGACCAAAATAAGGCTTTTGTCTCATCGTTATCCCCTCTTATTGACTGAACGCTGCATGAAGAGCGTTCACCGCTTCTTTTACGTTTTCTTCCGGTACAATGGCGCTGATCAAATTATCGGAATCCGTTGTCTGATAAATGGGAATCCCGGCATCTGTCAATGCACCAATAAAACGAGCCATATACCCTGGCACTCCCCCCATATGAGAGCCAACTACAGTAACTTTGGCGCAATTGGGTTCCAATTCATAGGCAAACCCCTCTTTTTGCAAGACCGCCTCTGCATCCTTGGTAGCCGCCGTATACACGGCGAACATCAAAGAATGGGGCTGCAGACTCATGGTTCCAATGCTGACGCCATTGGCTGCCAGTGTGTCAAACAGGTGGCTGCCATTTTTGTTATCTAGATCCACTGAAAAGAACGCAATATCCGTTTTACTGGCGACACCAGCTGCGTGATTGGTTTCCAGATTGTCCTGCTGTTCTAGGGTTTTGCTCTGTTCATCTTCTGTAATGAGTGTGCCCTTGGCTTCAGAAAAAGTAGATTTGACCACCATGGGCACCCCATAGCGCATTACAATTTCAACAGCCCTTGGATGAATTACCTTAGCGCCCTGATGTGCCATTTCCCTGATTTCGTCATAGGAAATCTGTTTGATAATATGAGCATTCTTCACGATACGAGGATCTGCCGTCATCACACCGTCCACATCAGTGTAAATTTCCACTTTGTCCGCATGTACGGCCACCCCAAAGGCAGCCGCGGAAGTATCGCTCCCTCCCCGTCCCAGGGTAACAATATTTTTATGGTCTTCTGTTTCCCCCTGAAAACCGCAGACAACAGGTATAATGCCACGTTCTACCAGTTTCAACAGAGTATCCGGCTCTACGGTGCAAATTTTAGCATCCCCATATTCACCGTTAGCAATCATGCCAGCCTGACCACCAGTCAAAGCATGCGCTTTCAGTCCGTGCTCTTGAAGGGTAGCGGCCATCACGGTAGCAGAAATAATTTCCCCGCAGGCCATTAACAGATCCAGTTCGTGGGGAGCCACTTCCGGATTGACGCTTTTGATCATGTCGATCAGGGTATCTGTGGCAAAGGGATCCCCCCGGCGTCCCATGGCAGACACCACAATGATGGGAGAATAGCAAGCATCCTGCGCTTCTTTCACCTTGTTGTATACCATTTCCCTGGTGGCCGGAGTAGCAACGCTGGTACCGCCAAACTTTTGTACAATAATTTTCATAATGCAGCAGACACCCCTCTTAGAGCCAACCGTTCTTAACCATCACTTCGGCAATCTGCAACGTATTAAGGGCAGCGCCTTTACGAATTTGGTCCCCTACGCACCAGAAATTGAAGCTGTTGGCAGCGGATTCATCCCGGCGCAAACGCCCCACATAAACGTCGTTTAAACCGGATGTATAAAGGGGCATAGGATATTCCTGCTCAGCCGGATTATCTTGCACGACAACCCCCGGGAAGGCGGCAAGTGCCTTTCTGATATCTGCAAGTTCCACATCGTGTTCTAGTTCCACATTGACGCTTTCGCTGTGGCTCCGGTATACCGGGACACGTACCGTGGTAGCAGTCACACGCATAGCAGGATCAGAGAAAATTTTCTTGGTCTCGTTTACCATTTTCATTTCTTCTTTGGTATAGAGGTTGTCCAGGAAAACATCAATCTGGGGCACACAGTTCAGCGCCAGGGGGTAATGTTTCGGGCAGCTGGTGGTGGGGAAAATCTTCGCAGTCATTTCTTCCCCAGCTGCGGCCTGCTGAATCTGTTTTTCCAGTTCGTCCAAACCATCTTTACCAGCGCCGCTGGCAGCCTGATAGGTGGAAACAATCACGCGCTGAATCCGTGCCAGGTCATAAATAGGCTTTAAGGCCATTACCATAATAATGGTAGAGCAGTTAGGATTAGCAATAATCCCGTGATGCTTTTGAATATCCTGAGGGTTTACTTCCGGGACAATCAAGGGAACATCCGGATCCATACGGTAGGTGCTGGAATTATCAATAACTACGGCCCCGGCTTTTACGGCAATGGGCGCAAAGGTCTTGCTGATACTGCCGCCAGCAAATAGCGCCACATCCACCCCGTTAAAAGAGTTTTCCGTAGCTTCTTCTACGGTGTAGGTTTTGCCCCTCACGGTCAGTTCCGTACCGGCAGTACGAGAGGAAGCCAAGAGTTTTAGATTTTTGAATGGAAAATCCCGCTCATTCAACAGGTTAATAAATTCATGGCCTACAGCACCGGTAGCACCCAAGATCGCTAAATTGTATTCTTTCATTGTCCCTACCCCTTTTCTCTTTCCGCTTGTTTCTTATAGAATTTGATCCAGACCATAAACCAAGCCTTTTCTCTCTACAATGGCCCGAATACCTCGCATCACACCGGGCATATAGCATTCCCGGCTTACCGGATCATTTTTTATGGTAAGGGTTTCCCCCATGCTTCCAAAAATGACGGTCTGGCTGGCTACAAATCCTGGCAGCCGTACACTGTGAATTTTCATGCCTTCGTAATCGGCACCTCGGGCATGTTCCCATTTCTCCACTTCGTCCGCACGTCCCTGTTGTACAAAGCCGCCCCGTATTTTGGCAATTTTTTGTGCGGTAAGGACGGCCGTGCCACTGGGAGCATCCACTTTTTGATCGTGGTGCATTTCAATAATTTCAACCTTGGGGAAATACTTGGCTGCCTCTTCTGCCAGCTTCATCATCACCACAGCCCCCATGGCAAAGTTAGGAGCAATCATGGCCCCCACCTGATTTTGCTGTGCCAATTTTTTAACTTGTGCCAAATCTTCCTGAGTAAAGCCTGTCGTTCCCACAACCGCATTTACTCCAGCGTTTAAAATTACTTTTAAGCTTTGCATAACTACATCCGGACGGGTGAAATCTACAACCACATCAGGCTTATGCGCCGCCAAAGCTGTCGCTAGATCTACCTCGACAACAACATCTTCTACGGTCTTACCAGCACCATTTACGTCTACAGCGCCGACCAGTTCCATGTCGTCTTGTTGCCGTACGGTAGTAAGGACGGTGCGCCCCATTTTTCCCAGTGCTCCGTTTACCAACACTTTGATCATACTCTTACTTCCTCTCCTCTTATCCCGGTCTGGCCGTAAAAAAGAAGGCCATGGAGCTATCCCATGACCTGTAAGAAAAAAGCCTCTTGCATATGCCGGAGGACTTCATTCTAAATTCATTGACAGCTCTCCACCCGAAGGTGACAGTCCGCAACGTATTTCACTGCGGCCCAGCAAAACAGTGCACCCACTTGTCTGCTTCGGCGGTTCCCCTTTCGCTTTCCTCGATGGTGTCCCTCCGAAAGTTACTTTTGTACCCCGCGCCTCTATCACGTGTTAAGTTTTATGCCAATAGTATAGGCATTTTGGCAGGAAATGTCAACAAGTAACTTTTTAAAAAGCAAAAAATTCTTTTATTGCAAACTTTTTCGCAGTTCTGCCTGCATGCGGCTAATAAAGTTTGTCAACTCTTTAACAAATTGCCTAGAATAAACGGACTGGTTCAGTGTACTGCGCTGTGCAAAAATTGCCTGGATGTTAGCACCAGGTTCTGCGTAGGCGTTTAACGCATTCAAAAGTCCTGCATAGGTTCCATGATTGGAAAATGTTGGATCGCTTTCCATAGCATGACCCAGAACTTGGTAAAACTGGTTCCATGCTTCAAGAGAAATCTGCTTTCCCTGTAATGCCAGTATATCTCGAACGCAGTGGGCCTTCAGATAAACATATTCCCGCAGGGCTGTTTCCCGTTCATCGGGAAACAGCTTAAACCATTCATAAATGCGGTATCCGCCCCAATCGCCCCAGGGAAGGACTACATTAAGCACCTTATCCCACAATAATGTATCCACTTTGCTTCCTCACTTTGTAGTGGAACCAAAGCCGCCGCTTCGTTCTTGTTTTTGCACTTGATCATCGTCATCGGTAGTAAGGTATTTATAAAAAATGCCTTGGGCTAGCCGTTCACCTTTTTTTAAGCACACATCTTCCTCACTGTCATTGCCCACACTCAAAAGCAAGTGGCCTTCATTGTCCGGGTTGTTATAGTAGTCCGCGTCTACGATTCCCACTGCGTTCATAAGCCGTAAATGCCGTTTGGCTGCCATACTGGAGCGAATGTGCATGCCCAGAAATTCATCATCTTGCATGTAGGCTTTAAGTCCCGTGGCAATGAGTGTTTGTCCGTGCGCCGGAATGATCACGTCTTCCGGCAGATAAATATCATACCCGGCGCTTCGTTTTGTCTGGCGACTTGGCATGGGAAACTCTTTATCCCTATAGTCGGTAATTTTCTCAAATCCTCTTTGTCTCACGTTGTATCGTTCCTTTCCCCAATATATCCCACGCTTGTACTTCTTTCTCTAAACTCTCGAGAAACGTTCCTTTCGGGATGGGCATATAGTCTTCTTTCAGAGTTTTCTTCTCCAGGGTCTTCCCCTCTTGGGATACCAGCTGGATACTTTTCATGCGGTACGTGTGATTCTCCAATTGAAGCACCACAGTGAGAAGACAGGCTGCAGGCTTATCTTCTTTTACTAATTTTTTCCCAAAATGGTGGCTTAACAGCCGGATAAAACTGGGATCTTTTAGGTCTATCCGGGTGCGAACCTGGATGGCGTTTTCTTTTTTCTCTACCCGACGAAAGGACGTTACATCGCTATAATACGCCCCTGCTGCGTTTTCTTCTAGGAGCTGCCATTGTGCACTTTCCTTTGCGAGAGCACTCTTTATTCCTCCACATACTAGGATTGCTAGGCAAAGCAGCATCGCCCAATATTTTCTCATTCCCCGTTCCTCTTTCTATAATTGCACTAAGTTTGCAATGCTATGATACCAGGTTTAAGGGCATTCTGTAAAGTTAGCCAGTAGTTCTTTTGCCTTTTTCTCATAGGCTTGTGTTACGACTTCAAAGGGCAGCACTGTATAATCCACAGCCAAGTATAGCGCATTATCTCCATCTTCCACTTGCGCTCCGTGGAGCAGATGATACAGATCACTATGGAGCAAGGCTGTATCGATGGCTTTTACTTGGTGCGCTTCTTCTGGCGTTAGTACTCTCCCGAGAAATCTATGGTAGACACTTTCCAAAATTCTGTCCTCTATACAGCAATAATCAGGCAATACCTGCTTGACAGGATGGGGCACATCGGAAAGATAACATTCACTGGCATCATGCAAAAGGGCGGCTAGCTGCAACAATGGAGAAAGTCCCTGCGCCTTTGCCTCTGCAGCTGCTTGCAAGCAGTGCTGCGCCACAGAATAAAACGTCTTTACATGACCGTTTCCCCGGCAGATCCGGGAGAGGGCATGAGCAATGTCCGTGAGCTGAATTTTCTGTTCCTCCGGGTGTATTGGATCAAAATCAAGTCCAGAATATGTGGTAATATGGGTATCCATGCTAACAATAGTCTCCTCTGTAATAATTAATGTGAAGCAAAAAAACCTTCTCCGAAAGAAGGAGGAGGCTTTTTTGCACGTTTCGTCGCCTGTGATTATCCATGACGGCGCGCATTTGGAGTCCTGGTCCAGCAAACCGCCTGCATTAGGCAGATAAGTAGGGCGATGGCTCCCATGCCGGCCCAAAATAAGGGCTCAATATGCATTTCCATAATATCCAGCATGGCGCTTCCTCCTTTCTTTATAAAATGTATACCAGCGTCTATTCGGCAGACCAATCGTCTTACAATAGGCTGCCATAATGACGGATATAGGCTTTTTTTATGCTGGTAGCTAGTAACATGTAAGCGATAACCACCAGCGCTAAAAAGTAGAAATATTGTCCTGGCAAGGGCAAAAATCCCAGTGCGCGTCCCAAAGATCCCATAAAAGGCAGAGCCGTACACAATGCAATTCCGCCACAGGTGAGCATAGTGAGCGTCCCGGACGCATGACTTTGCAGGAAAGGAATTTTAGGGGTACGGATCATGTGGATGACCAAAGTTTGGGTCCACATGCTCTCCACAAACCAGCCCGCTTGGAACATTGCTTCATATGCGGATCGCATATCCATCCCCATTGCCGGACCGCTTGTTATAAGCGTTCCCACAGGAATATGATGATAGGTCAGTCCACCAGAAATAAATTGTGGACAAATCACAAAATACAACACCAAATAGGTAATCCAATCAAATACGGAACTGGTTGGCCCCATCCAAAGCATAAAGCTTCCAATGGTGGATGCATCCCAATTGCGAGGCTTTTTTAAATAGTCGTCATCTACATTATCCCAAGGAATGGCAATACAGGAAATTTCATACGCCAGGTTTAAAATAATCAGCTGTAAGCTCATCATGGGAAGAAATGGCAACAGCGCACTAGCAGCCAGCACAGAGAACATATTACCGAAATTGCTGGATGCGGTCATCTTGATATATTTAATCATGTTAGCATAGGTTTTCCGTCCTTCCAGTATCCCCTCTTCCAACACCATTAAACTTTTTTCCAAAAGGATAATGTCCGCACTTTCCTTAGCAATATCCACGGCGCTATCTACACTAATGCCAATATCGGCGATTTTAAGTGCCGGAGCATCGTTAATGCCATCTCCCATAAAACCAACGGTATGCCCTGCTTTTTGAAGTGCCTGTACCACACGGGCTTTTTGATCCGGAGAAAGTTTGGCAAAGATCGTGGTTTTTTCCACTTCTTTTTCCAGTGTTTCTTCCTCCATTTGCTCCAGATCGGACCCCAGAAGAATATGGTCTACGGGCAGTCCGACCTGATGGCAAATGCAGCGTGTCGTCTTTTCATTATCCCCTGTAAGGACTTTGGTAGTAACTCCATGTTCCCGTAAAGCTGCAATAGCAGTGGCTGCAGAATCCTTAGGTGGATCTAAAAAGGCCAGATAGCCCATAAGCACCATATTCTTTTCATCCTGGATGCCAAAAGCGCCTGCAGGAGAAGGATTGGTTTTTCGAGCCAGTGCAATTACCCGCATACCTTCTTCATTTAAGTGATCGGCTATAGCCAAGATCTCTTTGCGCACAGCCTCTGTAAGCGGTACATCCCTTGCCTCAACTTCAGCCATAGTACAAATGGAGAGCATCTCCTCCACAGCACCTTTGGTAATCATCTGGGTTTGTTTATCAGGATCTACGACTACTACTGAGAGGCGGCGTCTGGCAAAATCAAAGGGAATCTCGTCCACTTTATGATACGTTTCCGATAGGTCAAGCAGCTGAGGATCCGCATTTTCTTCCCGTTCTGTCCGATCAATAATCGCCCGATCCATGAAGTTTTTATAACCAGTCTGAAAATAGCTATTCAAATAGGCATAGCGCAATACCCGTTGGCTGGGTTTCCCTTGAGTATCCAAATGATATTCCAGCACTACCTTATCCTGGGTCAGTGTCCCAGTTTTATCCGTGCACAATACGTCCATAGCCCCAAAGCTCTGTATTGAGTTCAGGCTTTTTACCACCGTTTTTTTCTTTGACATGGACACAGCGCCCTTAGCCAAGCAAGTCGTGACAATCATAGGGAGCATTTCCGGCGTAAGCCCCACCGCTACAGAAATAGCAAATAAAAAGGCAGAAATCCAATCGCCCTTATTGACACCGTTCACTACAAAAACAATCGGAACCATAGCCAACATAAATCGGATTAAAATCCAGGATACCGCATTGACACCTTTAGTAAAGTTTGTCTCCGGCGCTTCTTTGGCCATAGAACTAGCCAAATTTCCAAACAGCGTATGATCCCCTGTACATACCACAAGACCAGTGGCAGAACCGGATATTACGTTCGTACCCATAAACGCAATATTGCACAGTTCTGTAACAGAATGGTCCGTTGCATTTTCAACCACCGCAGATGTTTTTTCTTGGGGCGCACTTTCTCCTGTGAGAGAAGATTGGCTGACAAATAAATCCTTTGCCTGCAATACACGTATATCAGCGGGCACCATATCCCCGGTGGACAAGAAAACTAAATCTCCCACCACCACATCCTGCAAGGGGACCTCCAGCTTATTACCATGACGAATCACGGTACAAGTGGTAGTAATAAGTTCCAACAATTTTTCTGCAGCATCCCCGCTACGTGTTTCCTGTATAAAGCGTAACGCACCAGATAACAACACCAAAACAGCAATAATGATCACCGTAGCCGGATTATAATCACTGCGATTGTGCAACAATGGCAGAATAATATCGGTAAAGGCACTGACACCCGCCAAAACAAACAAAATTACGGTAAAAGGGTTAATAAAGGCTTCTGCTAACCGGGCAGCTACACTTTTCTTTTTTTCCTTTGTGACTGTATTTTCTCCATGCTGCTTTCTAGAGAGTTCTACTTGGTCCGCAGAAAGTCCCTGGGGGGAGCTGGAAAATTCTTGAAGGACTGCCTCTTCCGTAAGGCCAGCAATATGCGCTAATAATTTTTCAGCAATGGCAGCCTGGTTGGTTTTCTTATTGATCTGCTGTTTTCTCATAGTCCCACCTCCCGCGCAAAAAGAAACCGCTCAGGCAAATACCCGAACGGTTTTATGCATAGCTTTCTTCAGGGCCTACGCCCTCCGCCACCGTACGAGCTTTAACTCTACAGGGCGGTGAAACTGCATTATGCTGCACCTTATCATTTGATGCAGCCTGTTCAAACCTACGCGGGATGTCTCCATCCTGTTGCGGCAGCAGTCCATATCCCTGTAGTAGCCTTACCTACCGGGTCAGTTAATTGATACTCTAAGTATAGGAAATAAACAAGCATTTGTCAACACTGAAACACGACGGCGTTAGTTTTTTGTTAGTTGGATATGGTTAGAGATTCCCCTTGGGTAT
>DXYB01000027.1 GCA_019416065.1 Acidaminococcus sp.
TTAGCAAATCCAAAATATTTTGTCAATGCCTTTTGAAAATTTCTTCCTACTTTTTTACAATGTTTCACATGAAATAGCACCCCATACGGGTTTAAAACCCATATGGGGTGCAGTTTCTCACTTTCGCATCGTGTTTCAGGAAGCACTTTCTTTTTGAAATTTAAAATTATCAATCACCGGACGATGATCCTCCCCGCCTTCTTTAACATCTTCAGTGAGCAAGGCTTGAAGAATAATGGCCATTTCCAAGCGTTTCCGCTGGATTTTACAACCATAGGCATAGGGTTTAGCAATCGTGCCATTGACTAGGTCTGCATTAGCATGGCAACCACCACTGCAGAAAAAACGCGCCCAGCAGGTACGGCATTCTTCTTTTTTCATTACATGCATCTGGCGGAACTCTTGCACCATGTCTTTTTTTTCAATTCCAGTATCTAGAGTTCCCATTTTATATTTTTCCCGGCCTACAAACTGATGGCAAGGATAAATATCCCCATCGGCGGTAATGCAGTAATATTCGTGCCCCGCACCGCAACCTGCAAGGCGCTTGGCTACACAGGGCCCATTGTCCAGTGCTACATTAAAATGGAAAAAGTCAAAGGGTTCTCCGGCTCGTTTTTTGGCTAAATAAGCCCGTGCCAGTTTTTCGTATTCTTTATCCAAAATAGGCCAATCTTTTTCTGTAAGCACCCACGGTTCCGTCGTCCCCACCACAGGTTCCATGGAAATCTCGCTGCCCACGTCCAGCATGGCCAGGACATCATCGGCAAAATGAGGATTGTAATGGGTATACGTCCCCCGCAGGTAATAATTTTTGCCGTGGCGGGACGTAATCAGCTTTTTAAATCCTATAACCGCTGCATCATAGCTTCCCAGGTGCCCGGGATAGGGGCGCATCCTGTCATGAGTTTTTTTGCTGCCGTCCAGGGACAATACCAGCATAACCTGGTTGTCATTGAGAAATTTAACGATAGCATCCGTCAATAGGGTCCCATTGGTGGTCAATGTAAGTTTAATGGCTTTTCCAGTTTCTTTTTCCCGTTTGCGCACGTATTCCACGATGTATTTTACAACGGGCATATTCATGAGCGGCTCGCCGCCAAAAAGATCCAGTTCCAGATTATGGCGTTTTTTACTCCCGGTAATGGCAAATTCCACAGCTTTTTTTGCTACTTCTTTTGTCATTAGAAGGCGCCCGCCTCCAAAATCCCCGGTATCAGCAAAGCAATACCCACAACGCAAGTTGCAGTCATGAGCGACTAAAAGACACAGGGATTTCAGCACCGGTTCAAAAGCAAAGGTGTCGGGCACAGGAAATTCTGGAGAAAATAACAGGCGCTGGCGCTGCAACAGTTGCAATTCCCCTATGGCTTCTGCCAGGTCTTCTTCTTCATATTTTTCGGCAAAATGTTTTTTTGTCTCCTCGGCGTTTTTTCCATCGTAAAAGCCAAGCAGATCATAAATCATCGGGTCCACGATGTGTACAGCCCCGCTGTTCACATCCAGCACCACGTAATTGTCATCCAAATGCATTCTATGAATCAAGGTAGTATTTTCAGCCAACTTGTTATCCGCCCTTCTTGGAGTTTCCGATTGATAAAAAGAAAATAGCTCCCTACGGGCGCAGGGAGCTTCGTTCGCACACAAAAACTATGCTTTTTCGCAAACCTGATTGCCTACCGTACAGGAAGTTTTGCAGGCAGATTGACAGGATGCGGGGCATTCTCCGCAACCACCGGTTCTCAGGGTTTTCTTCAGCATTTCTTTGTTTACGGTTTTAATTCTCTTCAGCATCGCATGGTTCCCCCTTCATAATCTTATGCTTATTTTATATTGTTTCCTGGTATAACGCAAGTATTTCCCCAACTTTTTTACAGTCTTGCCGCATGCTTTAGCCATTTAGCTTTCTCAATCAGCCAATCCGTATTAATGCCTGTGGTACCAATATAGCTTATGATCTGTGCGTGCAGCCACTCTTTCTGGAAGGACTCCAGATTTTCCGGGTGTTGCCGAAACACATTGACTCGCCGCAGCTGCCATAATGGTGTTGTTTCCGTATTGACGCCCAAATTACCGGAAACCCCGGCGCAATACCCGGCTTTTTGCACCTGCTGGGCAATGGCCGCATTGCTTTCTCCATTGGGGTAGGAAAAAGCCATACCGTGTTCAGGATTATAGATGCCTTTCATATGTTCCATACTGCGGGCTAGTTCGTAATCCACCTGTTCTTTGCTAAGGGTTGTGAGAGGTTCATGGTTATACGTATGGGAGCCCAATTTCCATCCATAACGTAAGAGGGCATGGGATTGATACCAATCCAAATACCCAGGCCAGCCCTCAAATTTCACTGCCACAAAGGTATTGCCCGTAAAGCCATATTTTTTCATAATCGGTGCCGCATAGGTCAGGTTATCCAAATATCCATCATCAAACAGCAGAATACACTCCTTATGAAATGTACGCCCTTCTTTCCGCCCCTTGGCATAGTCTTCCACGGAGATAGATTTCCAGCCTTGTGCTTTCAGGTATTTCATCTGGGCATCAAACTGTGCCGGAGACAGGGTATAGCGATCTTCCCGTCCCGGTTCTACCCTGTGATACGCAAAAATAGGCACTGTTTCTTCACAGAAACGGGGAAAATCCTGCTGCACATGCTGCACCCCTTTCCAGGTCATTCCTCCCAATACAGCCAGTACGGCCAGCAGCAGTACGATTTTTTTCATGAATGCTCTCCTCTTATTTTTTCTGCCAGTGCTTCTAAATTTCTCAGTCGGTGATTAAACCCGCTTTTTCCCACATGATCTTCTGTCAGGGCCGCCAGTTCTCCCACGGACAAATCTTGATGCTGCTTTCGCAATCTAGCAGCTTCTTGCAAGGTCTCCGGCAAGGTGCTCAGCCCTTGTGTTTTTTCAATGAGTGTTATAGCCTCTATCTGCCGCATAGCCGTCCGGACAACCTTGTTCAAGTTGGCGGTTTCGCAATTCACCTGGCGGTTTACTTTATTGCGCATATCTTTCAGGACACGCACATTTTCAAATTCCAGATACGCCGCATGCGCCCCAATCAACTGGAGGAATTCCCCAATGGCATTGCCTTCTTTCAGATACGTGATATAGGAATTTTTACGGTCCACAATACGGCCCGGCAGTCCAAAGCCATTCATAGTCTTTTGGACAAACTGGGCCAAATCCAGACTATCGCAAATTAGTTCCAGATGGTAGTCACTTTGCGGCTTATTCACCGAACCTCCAGCCAGGAATACGCCCCGGAGAAATGACCGTTTTTCTTTTTCAGTTTTCAGTAACAGTGCTCCCGCCGCCTCCAAGGGTGTCAACAAATGGAGATGCCGCAAAGCGGTCCTTGCTTCGTCACTGGGAAGGACGTGAACCTGGTAACGGTTACTCTTTTTCAGCCGCGTACTACGGGTCACAATCACTTCCGTTTGCACGGGAAAATTATTTTTCAAAAGCCGTAGCACCCGTCTGGCAAGCGCCGCATTTTCCGTAGTAAAGTGAATCCCCACCTTGCGCCCGGACAGGGATACCGAACCGCTGATCCGCAATAGGCCGAACAACTCTGCCTTTTCGCTGCCACGGTTCTCTCCCTCCAGGCGGGCAACTTCATTTTTTACATCACTGGAAAAGGACATCTTACACTGACTCCTGTTGCTGTTTTTTTGCATTTTTGTGAAGGTCCTGCATGGTCTGCCGGGTAAAGAAATAATCGAAGAAGCGAATTCCTTTTCCGAATAATTTCAGTCGATAAATCAGGGCAATGATGGTCTTGGCTAGTTTCAAAGGATTGTGCCGCACCAGATCACTATCATTAAGCAGTTTAGCCGGCACGCAGTCAATGCCCAGCTGTTCAATTTTTTCCACGTCCGGAGTTACGGGCATGGATCCCTTTTGTTTATACTTTTCAATCTGTTCCGGGCTGGCCTGCTGTTCATTCACCACCACATAGTCCAGGCATTGGCAGCCCATATGCTTGATAATCTCCTGCACATGTTCATAGGCGCCAAAGCCATCGGTTTCCCCGGGTTGTGTCATTACATTGCAGACGTAAATTTTTACGGCTTTGGATTTGACCACGGCATCCCGGATGCCGGGTACCACCAGACTAGCCAGTACACTGGTAAAAAGACTGCCCGGCCCCAAAATAATGGCATCTGCTTTCAAAATCGCATCCACAGCCCGCTGGGACGCCTGGGGTGATTCCGGTTCTGTTAAGAGCCGAGTAATCTTTCGAGGACTATCGGTAATGGAGGTTTCCCCGATCACCGTACTGCCGTCGTCCATGATGGCTTTCAGCTGAATATTTTCCGTCGTATTGGGCCATACATGCCCCCGCACTTTTAAGATCTCACAGGCAGCGGCAATCCCCGCCTCCATATCTCCGCCTTCCACGCTGCTCATGGCAGCAATAAAAAGGTTTCCCAAGTTATGTCCATTCAGGGTACTATTATCCTGAAAGCGGTATTGCAGTGCTTTTTCCATTAAAGGTTCCGTATCAGAAAGAGCCACCAGACAGTTTCGCATGTCTCCCGGAGGAATAATGCCAAGTTCTTTCCGTAAGCGTCCGGAGGATCCTCCGTTATCGGCCGCAGTAACCACAGCGGTCGTATTGTTGGTGATCAGCTTGATGCCGCGCAACAGGACCGATAGCCCTGTTCCGCCGCCGATGACGACGACTTTAGGTCCATTGTGTAATTTTTGCTGGCTGAAGATCAGCTCCCGCAGGGATTCTTTTTCTCCCGGCATCACAGCGTGAATCACCGTTTTCACTACATGGGCAGCCCCCATGAACATGAAAATAATTCCCGCCACCACGCAGCCAATCCCCATGGTGGTAATGGTGGACTGGTAAAATTCCCCGCCCACAAAATTTACAAAGGTAAAAACAAGGGATTCAATTAACCCCACAAACTGGTAATTAAAGATTAAAGTGACCCCTACGCAAGCGAGAATCGTTCCGAGAGCAAATAAAAACAGCCATCGTTTCAGATTCAGGCCCGGGTACAACCACTTTATCCATTTCATATGCAACCGCTCCTATTATTTTTTAACCAAATCCCGGTGCAGGACCTGGACTGTATACCCTTGCTTTTTGATAAAGTCCCCCAGCACGTTAGCCATATACACACTGCGGTGGCGGCCACCGGTGCAACCTACGCCAATTAAGAGAGAACTTTTTCCCTCTTCCACGTATTGAGGCAGGAGAAATTCCACTAGGGAAAAGAATCGCTTGAGGAATTCCTTGGTCACCGGCTGTTTTTCAATATACTGAATCACTGGCTCATCGTTGCCACAGAGATTTTTCAATTCCGGGATATAAAACGGATTGGGCAGAAACCGTACATCAAACATCATGTCACAGTCTAACGGTGTACCGTATTTAAAGCCAAAGCTTTCCACCACAATGTTCATTGGTGGCAAGGCGCCTCCTTTGCCATAGAGATGGATAATCTTCTGGCGCAGTTCCTTTGTGGTCGTATTGGACGTATCAATGAGGGTCGTAGCACGACACCGTACGGGGCTTAAAATCTCCCGTTCCCTGGCAATGTCCGCACTTAGGCCTTGGGGTCCTGCCAGAGGATGCCGCCGGCGAGTTTCTTTATAGCGCCGCACTAACGTAGCATCATCCGCATCCAAAAAAAGGAGGGAAAAGGGAATGCTTTGCTGTTTTAACGTATCCAGCACCTTGGCAAAATCCTCAAAGAATTCGCCGCCCCGAATATCCACCACAAGGGCCAAGGGAGCACTGGTATTTTTATTTTGGAGACAAAGTTCGATAAATTTGGGAATAAACATGGGGGGCAGGTTATCCACACAAAAATACCCCAGATCTTCCAGTGTGCGCATGACCTGAGTCTTGCCTGCGCCACTCATTCCGGTTATCAATAAGGTCCTACCCATCGCCATCGCCCCCGTCAATTTTTTCTTCATAATTTGTTATTATACCATAAATCCAGCCTTCCGTCAGGTTTCCTTAGCAGGCCTCCCGTGATACAATAAAGAAAATTATAGCGAAAGAGGAGTATTATGAGACCTTCTGTAATCGGCATTATCGCTGAATACAATCCCTTTCACAACGGCCACGCTAGGCAAATCCAACTAGCCCAGGAAAAACTTGGGTCCGTACCCGTTGTGGCGGTGATGAGTGGGAGTTTGACACAGCGGGGAGAACTTCCCCTATTGGATAAATGGCAACGAACGCAGCTAGCGCTTTTAGGCGGTGTAGATTTGGTACTGGAACTGCCCGTTACATATGTACTGCAAAGCGCGCAGCATTTTGCCGAAGGCGGAGTATCTCTCCTTGCAAGGACTGGTATCGTGACGCATCTTTCCTTTGGCTGTGAGACGCAGGATTTTTCCTTGCTCCAGCAGCTGGCAGAAGAAAACTTTACCCACGCCGACCTGCAACAAGCGCTATGTTCCGGAGCAAGTTATGCTAAAGCACTGGAAACTATTGCCACTGCCAAAAATACAGCTTATGGCCCGTTGTTTCAAGGATCCAACAACTTGCTGGCCTTGGAATATTGGAAAGCCTTACGGCGTTACCCCACCATGACTGCTTTGCCAGTAGCGCGGCAGGGGATTGCCTATAATGCAACAGCTTTAGCAACTGCGCTTTCTAGTGCTTCAGCCATTCGACAGACGCTTATAAAAAAAGGCTGCACCGAAGCGCTCCTTCGCAATTTACCCCCAGCGTGTCACTCGGCATTTCAGCAATATTGGAAGCAGAGAAAAACTGGTCATCTGGTTTCCAGCTTATCCCTTTTGCTTTCCTATACACTAGAAAAAAGTAGCCCAAGCACCATTGCCGCAGCGACCCAAGTATCGGAAGGCCTGGAAAACATCCTCTGGAAGAACCGGCGAGTACAAAGCCTAGAAGATTTTATAAAACGCTGCGCAACCCGCCGCTACTCCTTGTCTCGGATCCGGAGGATCTTGTGGCAGCTGTTGCTTTCCAGTGAGAATGTATCCTTTAAAGACGCCGCCATGCAACCGCCGCAGTATTTGCGGCTCCTAGGCTTTACCCAGAAAGGGCAACAACTCTTGCAGCAAATAAAAAAAGAAGGATCCCTGCCCCTTCTGCCAAGCATAGAAAAAAATACGCTAAAGGCCATGAGTTCGACCCAGCGTAGCCAGCTTGCGCTAGATATACGTGCCACAAATCTTTATGAACTTCTTCACACAGGGCGCATTACGGATAAAGAATATAAGCATCCTCCTGTTATACTATGATAAAAAACGCCCCCGATGGTTGGGATAGCGTGCCCAATCACCGGGGGTATCGTTTAGAATGCGGGAAGAATGGCGCCTTTATATTTATCGGTAACAAACTTCTTCACGGCTTCAGACTGGTAAATTTGGAGAATTTTTTTGTAGGTCTCATTATTTTCATCCCCTTGCCGGACGACCAATACATTGGCATAGGGAGAGTCCTTGGACTCTACATAAATTGCGTCTTTTTGGGGATTTAGGCCTGCCGGAATGGCATAATTCGTGTTCACGCAAGCTACATCCGTATCTTCCAAAGAACGGGAAATCTGGGCTGCATCCAGTTCCACAAATTTCAGATGTTTGGGGTTTTCGGTAATATCTCCCACAGCAGCTTCCACCGAGTTACCATTTTTCAAACGAATCAGCCCGGCCTGCTGCAGCAATAAGAGCGCTCTGGCACCGTTACTGGGATCATTGGGGATGGTGACCTGGGCACCGTCAGGGACATCCTGCAGGGATTTATATTTATGGGAATAAACCGCCATAGGAAGCAGGATGGTCTTTCCAATGCTCACCAGTTTCATTCCTTGTTTTTGCACGATATTATCCAAATAGGGCTGGTGTTGATAGGAATTTAGTTCCAGGTCTCCTTCTGCCAGGGCTTTATCCGGCTGGACATAATCGTTAAATTCTACGACCTTAAGGGTAATTCCCTGCTTGGCAGCCTCTTTGGCTACTTCTTCCCCCACTTCCGCGTGAGGACCGGCGGTAACGCCTATTTTGATTTCTTTCTTGGCATTTTCCGTTTGGCTCGTACCAGTTGAACTGCCACACCCGGCGGCAAAGGCACCAAGCACTGCAATAAGTCCTACGGCAATCCATGTGTTAGTATGAAGTTTCATCTTGTTTCCTTCTTTCTGCGTAATTTTTCAGACGTCAATGACTTTGCCTGGATTTAGGATATCATTGGGATCCATGGCCCGTTTGATGGTTTTCATGATCTGTAGCTCCCCTTTGGGAGTAAATTCTTCCATATACTTTATTTTCTTGGCCCCAATACCATGCTCCCCAGCAAGACGCCCGCCTACACTATACGCATAGCGGTATACCTCGTGATGAAAGGTATCCACGGCAGCGTCCCAGGCATCGTCCGGCATATCCATCTTAAGCAGTACGATGTGCATATTGCCGTCCCCAATATGGGCATTGATTTTTACCTGGAAAGGGTATTTTTTTCCGATATCCATGATCGTTTCAATGGCTTCCGCAATTTTATGGACGGGCACCACCACATCATCGGTGAGAAATACTTTGCTGCGCATCTCGCAAGAAGGTTGGATATTCCGGCGCATATTCCAAATCCGCTCATCGGCCTCCAGTATCTCCACAGCCCCGGATTGATCGCACAGGGTATATACCGCCTCCATTTTACTGTCCAGTTCTTCTTCCCGAAACGTCTCTACCGTGATAATCACATAAATCCCATCGCTATAATGCGGCACATTTTGATATTTACAGTAGTCCGCCGTATCCCTTACATAGGAATTGTCCATGTATTCCAGACTGGTGGGGTCAATACCTGCTTTCAGCAAAACAGGCACCATATGCAAGGCCTTTTTGGGATCCGTATACACTGCCAGTACATCAAACCGATACGGTGGCAAAGGTTCCAGTTTCACTGTGACTTTGGTAATAATCCCTAAGGTGCCTTCACTGCCGATAATCAGCTGTTCCAGATCGTAGCCTGTGGTACACTTTTTTAAAATGCTACCACATTCTACAATCTCCCCCGTAGGTGTCACCATTTCCAAGCAATATACCTGATGCCGTGTCACCCCATACCTCACGGCCTTTAGTCCGCCAGCATTTGTGGCCAGGTTAGCCCCAATCAGGCAGCTCTCTGCACTGGAAGGATCCCCTGCATACAAAAGTCCATGCGCTTTAGCTTCCTTTTGCAAATCCACCGTACGTACACCGGCCTCTACCGTCATGTACATTCCTTCTTCGTTTAGCTCGCAGATGTGGTTAAGACGTTCCATCAGAAGTACCAGCCCACCGTATACAGGAATAGCACCATCCGTCAAGCTGGTCCCCGCACTGCGGACCGTAATAGGAAACTGTTCTGCATTGGCCAATTTTACGATTTCTGCAATCTCTGCCGCATTGGCTGGAAGTACTGCCACTTCTGGCATGTGGAACAACGTAGGGTTGGTTTCATAATCCGTTCGGTACTGGATCAGAATATCCCGATCTGTTTTCACATGGGTTTTTCCAACAATCGCTTTTAGTTTTTCTATGATCTCCTGCGTAATGGGTTTATAGGTGTGCTGCACGGCATACTCCTCTTTTCGTGTGCGTTTCGTAAATTTCTACTAGTTAAGTAGAATATGTTTCTTATTGTACTCCATAGAACCCATTCAGGGAAATTGTTTTTATATATCTATAGTTATAGTTTAAAGTTATTGCTACACAAAAGCGCTTATTTTTCCACAAAAAAACTGGCGGCCTTTGGGCAAAACCACCAGTTACTCTTTTTCAGTTTTTCACAGTGCAGTCCCTTTTGTGGGCACAAAGAGCTCTGTCATATCGGTCTTTTCCAATTGCAAAAGTTTGACCTTTCGCCACATCCCGCCGCCATAGCCTGTAAGGCTTCCACTAGTACCGACTACCCTGTGGCAGGGAATCATAAGCGAAATGGGATTGTGCCCTACCGCACCGCCCACTGCCTGCGCAGACATTTGAGTCAGACCTTTTTCTTTGGCCAGTTGTCTTGCGATATCTCCATAGGTACGCGTTTTACCGTAGGGAATTTGTTCCATGATTTCACAGACCCGCTTGCGAAACGCAGAGCCTCGAATCTTAAGGGGCGGGGTAGCACCTGGTTCTTTTCCAGAAAAATAAAGATCCAACCACCTATCCGCCGCTTGAAATACTGGAATGTTTTCTCCCTCAGTTGTTTCCTTGGACAGGCTTTCTCCAAAGTATTTTCCATCCTTAAACCATAGTCCCACAATATGGGAGCCGTCACTAGCAACGGTAATCTCCCCCAGGGGGGACTGATACGTATGCAGCAGATCCATGTTGACTCCTTTCCGCTTGTGCCTGCTTTTTATTGTATTTCCTTTGTCTTCCGAAAAAACAAGGCCGCTTCCATACCGACAAAAATCCATGGTAGCAGCATAAGCATATTTTCCAATAGCACCAGGGCTCCAGATTTCTCAAAATCCAGCATAGCAAAATGGGACTTAAACAGCAAGTACGTTACCATGTTATTTTCTATAAACCGGTACAATCCGTAGCAAGGCAGCATAGCTAACATAACAGCTACCCCCGGTTTGATCTTGGTTTGCAAAGCGCTTTGTCCTAGCATAGCGGGAACATGGATCCCCACATGAATACCCATCAGTACAAAAGTCCAATGCGCTAACGACAGATGGAGCGTCTGGGGATCGGACAAATGCCCCACCCCAGACAAGAAAGGAACCGCTTCTCCGCTCATATTCATACCACTGAAGGCCGTTCCGGCAAAGGCCACAAAAAGGAGCAAGGTAATCAGCGTGGAAAAGATCCGGAACCCGCTATAACGGCCCTTGCCCAGTGCCCCGTACCACTTCCGGTTCAAAATCTGATGTACTACGACGAGCACCGTTTCGCCTATACCAATCCATTCATGGGCAGCGGCCTCCGTCACCGAAAAAGCCATGAGCAGGAGCATGCCCAGAAGCATTCCCACATCAACCATTCTTTTGACTTTTCTTAGCTGCATGATGCCCCCCTGCCATATTACTGTTCCCCATTATACCCTACTTCCAAAGATTTGGAAATCTCACTGTCCTTTGGAAAACGTGATCTTGGTGTCGGGCATTCCGTCAAAGAAAGAAATATCTTCATCCGTATGCCCAATCGGCTGTTGTTCAAAAACTTCCCCATTCTGTTTATACAAAATAACCAAACTGCCCGCAGGCGGCCAATAAGAAATATCTCCTACCCGATACCCGGTGTCTTTGGCTTCCTTGGTTGGCAGGCTCCCTGCCCCCATGCGAAAGCACATTTCCCGTCCATACAGGTTCATCATCGGATAGGTAACCGGCAGTTGCTTCCACAATTTTCTTGCCGCCTCATTGTCATACAATACCGCTTGAACCGTTTTTTTCCCGACCGTAATTTTAATTTTCATAGGACCCTCCTGTTGTGTCGTTGTCGGTGTTTCCTGTGTTGTCGTTTTGACAGTACGTTCTGATTCTGCTGCACCCTGTCCGCAGCCTCCACTGCCCAACATGGCCGCAACCAAAATAGGCAGTACCAGCCATTTTCTTAAAAATCGTTCCATTCCATTTCCTCCTTTGCCTGCGCCATTGGTACCGGCAGCAGCTCTATCCACTGCTAAGCGGTCTTACTCTATTCTGCTTTTACACCACACCTTTAAAATATGCCAGAAAGGCATTAGCTGCCCCGAAATCCGGCTGAAACTTTTTCCAGGCAAACACGGACGTCATGGAAAGCTCCGGAAAAAGCGGTCGAAATACCAGGCGGTCCGACGCAAACATACGCACAGCACCCTCAATGGTTAAGGCTGATGCCAAGCCACTATCCACAATATTCGCCACTTGTGTAATGATATTGTAGGTAGCAAGAACATCCAATTCCCCAGCAGGTTTGCCAATCCATTGCAGCAATTCCCGCTGGATAGGAAGTCGATCGGAGGTCATCAACGTCTCCTTCCACACATCTTCTTTGGTAATGTACTCTTGTTGGGCCAAAGGATGGCTTGCCCGTACCAAAAGGCCCCAGCGTTCCCGATCCTTCATACGGATATAGTCAAATTTTGTAATATCCACCGGCTCTAGCAACAGACCAAAGTCCAAAAGCCCTTGTTCCATCAGCGCTTTGCTATGATCTGCACTGTTTGTGTACAACCGGAAACGCACATGGGGATGCAACCGGCGAAACCCTGCCATGATTTCCGGAAGGATCCGGGTGGCATACAAACCCCCGGTTCCAATAGAAATTTCACCGCTAATCTCTTTACTCTGGGTAAATTCGTCTTCGATTTTGCCCATAAGCGCTGTCACTTCTTCAGCACGACGACGCAGCAACATGCCAGCACCTGTAAGTTTAAAATGTCGTCCCCGGACAAATAGAGGCGATCCCAGTTCCTTTTCCAGCTGGGCCATTTGCCGGCTTAATGTAGGCTGTGTTAAATGTAAGGCTTCTGCTGCCCGGGAAATATTTCCTTCCCGAGCCACAGCGAGGAAATACTGTAATAAACGCAGTTCCATGTCCCACCCCGTTTTATTTTGCCAGTCCTAATTTTTTCACGTAGGCACTCCGGTCAGAGGGAGAGTTGGCACGGATCCCCGCCTCCACATGGGCCTTAGGTATCCGTTTCTTAATCCGTTCCACGGAATCCCGGATGGGATAGCCACCACTGGTACAAAATGGGATCACTGTCTTGTCGGAAAAATCAGCTGACTCTAAAAAGGTATCAATCACCATCGGTTCTACATAATACCAAATGGGATATCCTACAAAAATTACATCGTAGGATTGCAGTTCCGGTCCTTTAGCGGCTAATGCAGGTCTAGCTTCATTTTGAATCTGTTCCATCTGCATTTTGAGACAGGGATCATGGGCTTCAGGATAGGGTACTGCCGGTTTGATTTCAAAAAGATCGCCCCCTGTAAGCGTTTTAAAATTTTCTGCTGCCGCTCGGGTATGTCCCCCTTGAGAATAATAGGCTACGAGAATTTTAGGATTCTTTTTCATAGGTATGGCTTCCTCCTGTCCTGCCGCTGTGCTATGGCCCGTGCAACCAGTTGCTAAAAGCGCAGTCAGCGCCAATAATACACTTGCCAGTCGTTTAATCTGTCTCCACATGACTATCTCCACTCCCTTTCCGTTCTTAAGGATACTTTTAGTATAAGGAGAATTGAGTTATATGTCCAATACCTATAATCTTTAAGCTTTTATGCCCGCAAAGCATATTATAAGCAAAAGAAACACCCTGGAATTTCTTCCAGGGCTTGATACTGCTACAAGGTCTAACATCCATAAGGTGATAGTATCTTTTACAGGGTAGTACTATGTGTTACCGTTTATCCTCTGCCTCCACAATTTCTCCCATAATAACATAATGGGGTTCCCAGGTATCGCTCGTACCATCAGGCGTGACATTGGGATACACCGCCGGACGGGCTGCGTAATATTCACGAATCTCCTGCGCCAGACCTCCTTTGGCAAATTGATGGAAATACAATTTATGGCAGAGAAATGTTACTTCTGCTTCTTTAAAAGTTACGCCATCACCCATAGCTACCGGCGTAAGACCAGAATCTTTCACCTTGTCTCCGTTTCTCCCAGAGTGAGATCCCAGATAGGCCAGAGCCTTTTTATAGTTTTGGGGGTAAAAGCTCACGGTAAAAGTATCATATTTCTTTAAGAAGGTGCTGGTAAACCGATCCGGATGTACATAGACTGTCACCACAGAACGTTTCTCTGGCTTATCCCAAATATTCCCCAAGCTGCCCCATCCCACAGTGCAGGTATTGTAATCATGCAACGGTCCTGCTGTTACCAACGCCCATTTGTTATTAAACAGGTCAAACACACGGTATTCCCTATCTTCAAATGCTTTCATGCCTTATCCCTTCCTGCTTTCAGTTTTTGACTCTTGTCATTTTACCTTATTATAGCTTTCTGTCTGTATATGTCAACATTACAATTAGATTTCCACAATTTTTCCTGGTAGCACTTCTGACATTCGATGGGAAATAGAGAGTACAGTACGAGAGGCTGCTGCCCGGAGCAGTGCCTCTATAACCATTTTTTCTGTAGCGGTATCCAGCCCCGCGGTAATTTCATCTAGAAGTAATATAGCGGGATCTGACACGACCGCACGGGCAATCATAAGCAACTGTTTTTGGCCCTGGGAAAATATAGCGTCTCTATACACCGTGTCCAGTTGCTTAGGAAGTCGCATGACAGTATCTTTTAGATTGGCCATGGCAAGAGCGTCCCAAATCGCCGCATCGGAATACTCTTGATTCCCCAAGGTTACCTGGTCCCGGATCGTTCCCGGCACGGCAATAACCTGCTGCTGCACGCAACTGATGATCCTTCTCCGGGCCGCACCGAAATAGGCAGTAGGTGCTATCCCGTTTAGCAAAATGCGGCCTTCTTGCGGCGAATAAAGCCCCAGCAGCAATTTGAATAGCGTAGATTTGCCGCTGCCCGTACGCCCCATAAGTGTCACGCACTCCCCTTGTTGTACTGTCAGGGAAAAATGCTGTAGAATCGGATGCCCTTTTGTATAGGAAAAGCTTACATTTTGGATCTCAACGGCTTTCGTGCTGTCATTGACTACTTTTACAACTCTATTCTCAGGTAGAATCCGTTCCTGTTCCCGCAAAAAATACTGCACGCGTTTCCATCCTGCTGCAGCCGACTGTACGGTCTGAATTTCCATCCCGATGTTGGATAAGGGGGTGAAAATGCTGTTGACATAGGAAATCAGCGCCACAGCAGTTCCCACGGATATGTCAAACCAGTTAAGAAAAATGCCCTGCGCTCCGGACAGGCTCATCATAATCCCGATCACTGCTGCACTGGTCGTAATGATTACAGGGGAATATATGGAATCATAAAAATTGGTCCTCTCCAAGGCTTTAAAGCTGTTTAAAATCACCCCATCATACCGCCTTTCCGCAAATACCATGGCATCATAGATATGCAGGGAGCGAATACAGTGCAGGGTTTCCGGTAAAATCCCACTGGCATCGGCTGTGGCCTTTCGATTTTGGAGATGGGCTGCCAGCATTTTTTTCTGTACAAAGAGCGTAAAAAGAGACAAAAGAGGAAGTGCCACCAGCAAAAGTATGCCTAAACCCGGACTCTTAGTCAAAACCACAGCCAAAATGCTGAGAACGGTTCCCAGATCGGAAATCATAGAAATCAGTCCAGAAGAAAACATGTCCTCAATGGCATCCACGTCGTTCACTTGTATGGAGGCTGTCTCCCCGGCTTCATGACGGGTAAAATATGCGGCCGGCAATCGACGAAGTTTTTCCATCATGGCAGAACGCAAGCTGTGGGTGATGCCTTCCCCTGTCCCTACAATCATAGCTTCCCGCAAGGCACTAAAAATCCCAGAACAACCTAGTAGGACAAAATACCCTACTGCTAGAAAAAAGGAAATCTCCTTTTGCCCGGTGAGAGCGTCCACGGCCCGCCCCAATAACAGCGGCGGCAAAACTTCCAATACAACGGATCCTAGTATGGTAATCAAGGTAGCAGTGGAGCGCAAGGGATGAGCAATAAGGGAGCGGAAAATGATCTTTTTGATATCCGTTTCCATGATTAATCCCCCCTTTGCGCCTGGCATTGCAACTGGTAGAGCGCTGCGTATTCTGGGTCCTGCATAAGCGCTTGATGCGGTCCCATCCGGAGCGTGCCACCCTGCAAAAAACCAATTTGGTCCATTTGGGGAAACATAGCCATACGATGAGAGATAAGTAGGATGATCCGCCAGGATTCCTGTTGCCGGAGCGCCTGAAAAATTTTCTTTTCCGTTAGCGCATCCACGGCAGCAAAGGGATCATCCAAAATCAAAACCGGTGCTTGGGAATAGAGCGCCCTGGCTAAGGCCAATCGGGCCTGCTGTCCGCCGGACAATGCGCTGCCTTCCATACCAACTGGCGTAGCGGGTGTCACCTCGCCAGCGATCTGGACTTCTTCCAGCACTTTTTGAAGACGCGTATCGTCTTTTTTGCCAAAGGTCAGATTCTCTTCCACAGTGCCGGTAAATAGTTCCGGAACATGTCCTGCATAGGAAAAAATGTTTTTATCATAATGGCAAATATCTTTTCCATCATATAGGATCCGCCCCTCATAGGGATATTCCTGCAAAAACAACTTGCCGAATGTACTTTTTCCTGAGGCCACTTTCCCGGTAATCCCGATGATTTCTCCAGGGCGAGCCGTAAGGCATAGGTCATGTAGCCCAAAGGACCCATCCTCCCATTGAAAATACACCTGCTGCATCTGAAGGATTCCCGGCTTTGCTGCGACTTTAGGAATATTAGGTTCCTTTTCCGTCAAATAGTCAGCAATGCGACGCCAAGATACCTGGGCTTTCTGCACCGCATTAAACAATTTAGCCGCGTGAGAACTTTTTACAGCCAGTTTGGTAAAGCAGGATAAATAGGACGAAAAGGCGGCAATACTCCAAATCGTCCACCCTTGTCCCAGTACATTTTTGCCGCCAAACCACAGAATAGGGATCACGCCAACCATAGAAATCACTAGATATAGCGGTTGGGGACTGTTCTGCCAGATGCCTGCCAGGACATTTTTCCGTTCGTAGTCTGCCAGGTCTTTTTCATAGGCACTAGCTCTGTTCCCGTCTTCCCCATAAATCCGGTAGGTCAACGCGTGACTGATCGCATCCACTGCTGCATTGTTTAAACGAGACATCGCCATACGGCTTTCCGCTGCGGAAGATGTCACTTTCTGTTTTAAGGCAGCAGAAGCAATGTAGGCTACCGGAGGAAACAACAATACCATAAGTGTCAGTTTCCAATCTATGCCCAGCAGCATGACCAGATACGCAAGCATCACCACCCCGGTATCAAAGATCTCCGTAGTAAATTTCCGCATCCCCTCTGCACAGGCATCTGCATCTGCAATAGCCCGTGTCATCATGGCTCCCGTATCCTCCTGCTGGATCCGTGCATAGGACTCATGAATGAGATGATGGTAGATGTTTTCCTTCATGGAGCGGCTCACCGCATTGGCAAATTTTCGTACGTACAGCCTTTTAAGCGCCCGCGCCCCCTGCACCAGTGCAATGACCAGCACATAGAAAAAAACCAGCACCAGCATATCATAACCGGTGCGGCGTCCTTGGAAAATATCATACAGGCATTGGGCCAGTTGTCCTTCAAAATAAGGACCTGCCGTCATGCCCACATTATAAATCAGGCCCGTAATGGCCGTGAGCAGCAGCCATTTCTTCTCATTTTTAAAATAAGTAAGCCAGGAAATCCTGCGTCCGGCGGTCATACTATCCCTTCCGATCTGCTCTACAAGTTTTCTATTTTTATATTATAGCAAAGCAGCTGTAATCCGGATGCGAAAAGTTTAAACTAACCATAAATTTTCACCAGAAAACCGGTTCCCCTTATTCTCCCAAAATACCCCAAATGCCCTGCTCTTTTAGAATTTCTCGATACTGTCCCAATTCTGTATGGATGAGACCATCAATGGTACGCATGCCCAATAGTTCCACCGGAGCCCGATCGTCGGTGAGGAGGTGGTTTCCTTTATGATAGGGTTTGAGACTGCTTGCTACCTGTGCCAGTTGCCGACAAAGCTCTGGATTTTTTTCATGCGAAATTTCCTTTTGTAAGTGAAGCACCAGATCAGAACTATTTCCAGCAAAGAGTTCCCGATTGGTAGCATGGGGAACATCCGCCGTATACACGGTAGGAAATACGCTCGCTACGGTATCAGCCAAGTAGTGGGTAATGCTGCCTGGGCCCTCCCCTTTCATGTTCATATTTAAGACCATAACACCGCCGGGCTTTAAATGTTTCTTGACGCTTGTAAAAAATTCCTGGGTGGACATGGCAAAAGGAATGGTGATATCCTGATAAGCATCTACCATAATCAGATCATATTGTTTAGCATCTGCATTAAGATACGCACGGCCGTCGTAGGCCGTCACCGAAATGGATGCGGGAAGAGCAAAATACTGATGGGCCAGTGCGGTAATTTGGGGATCAATTTCCACACCAGTCATTTGAAGTTCTGGAAAATACCGCTGACACTGATGGGCATAGGTACCTGTTCCCATACCCAGAATAAGCAGCGAAGGATGTTCCTTATGTTGGATGTCTGCCATGGCGGGCGCAGCCAATGCCACGTCATAATACATCCCCGTCAGGCCTTCCTGCTTCATTTTGATGGACTGCACCCCAAAAAGCACATTAGTGGACAAAATCACAGAATCCGGTTCTTCCCGTACCTGGAGATAATTATAGGTGGATTCTCCTTCGTACAAGATCTTTTTAGGATTCTCCCAAAAAGCAAAAGAAGTTCTATGTCCTAAAAAGCATGCCAGCAGATACACTATGATCCCAAGAATGATTGTTTTCCGGCTCCGCCCTGTAGCAGTCCAATACACTAAGGACAGCAATAGCAGAATACCGGCAAAAAGGAGAAAGGTCAGATTGGTGCCGGCAGCAGGAATGGTAACGAAAGTGGGTAGAAAAGTTCCCAAAATACTGCCGATGGTATTGGCTGCTCCCAGCCGTCCCACAATGCCGCCTGTTTCTTCTGTTTTTTCTACACAGTAGCGGGCTAAGGATGGCGTCACTGTCCCTAAAAGAAAAAGGGGGAAAACAAATAACACCAAACACGTTACAAGCGCTGCCCACACAAGAAACCATGTATCAATCGTCAAAATCAGGAGTCCAGAAATCCCTATAATCACGTATTTCCCAAAAGCAGGAACAAGTGCCAACCACAGGGCCGCAATAAAAATCCGTTGATACAAGCGATCAGGATTTGGATCTTTATCCGCGGTACGGCCGCCGTAAACATTGCCCAGTGCCATGGCAATCATAATGGTTCCGATAATGAGCGTCCAAATAATCTGGGAAGAAGAAAAATACGGGGAAATTAGACGCTGCGCCCCGATTTCCACCGCCATCAGCGCCATTCCTGCAAAAAATTCGGTTGCGTACAGATACCAATGCTGTGCTAAGAGACCCTTTTGCTGTTCCATAAAAATACCCCTTCCCCCCATACTTTATAAAAAGTATGAAAGGAAAGGGGCTTTTTGTCAACTGGCTTTACCAGGCTTTCACCAAGTTTTGCAAATAGGCTTTGAACGCCGGACCTAGATCCTCCCGACGCAGGGCAAATTCTACAGTGGCTTTTAAATATCCCAGCTTATCTCCGGTGTCATAGCGGTCACCGGCAAATGTACAGGCATAGACCCGCTTGTTGTGGGCCATTACCCGCAACGCATCCGTCAGCTGGATTTCTCCGTTTTTACCCGGTTTGGTTTCTTCCAGAATACTAAATATGTCGGGGGTAATAACATAGCGCCCCAAAGCGGCCACATTGCTGGGGGCTTCTTCCCGGCTAGGTTTTTCTACCATATCCCGGACTTTAAACAAATTGGGATCACTGGTTTTTTCCCCATCAATAATTCCGTAAGATGATACTTGCTCCGGCGCTACTTCCTGGCAGCCAATGACCGTGCCGCCTGTTTTATCGTACTGATCGATCAGTTGCCGCAAAGCGGGTTCCCCGGTGTGGTTATACACTACATCATCCCCCAGGATGACCCCAAAGGGCTCGCCGTCAATAAAGTCCTTGGCACACAAAACCGCATCGCCCAGGCCTCTTTGGTATTTTTGCCGTACGTAATGAATTCTTACATCGGAAATCTTCCGGATTTCCTTGAGTTGTTCCATTTTTCCGGTCTCATACAGGTGAGTCTCCAGTTCCGGAGAAGAATCGAAATGATCTTCTATAGCCCGCTTGGCATGCCCGGAAATAATCAAAATCTGCTCAATGCCGCTTTGTTGAATTTCCTCGACAATATACTGAATGGTAGGTTTATCCACAATGGGTAGCATTTCCTTGGGCATGGCCTTGGTCTCCGGCAGGAACCGAGTACCAAATCCGGCGGCGGGAATAACTGCTTTGCGTACTTTTTGCATTGTTTGACTCCTTTTTTACACAATAGGTTCTGGTTGTTTAGACGGAGACTTTTTATTAAATTCCTGCATAAGAAGGCCAATATCCACACCTTGCATCCATTTTTGTACGGCATCTGCCGCATGTTCCAAGGCTTCCCGGATTTTTTCCTTATCCTCTCCTTGGAATGGATGAAGCACATGGGAAATCACAAGCTTTTCCTCGTGGGCTGGGTGCCCTATGCCCACTTTAATCCGGGGATAATTCTGGCTGCCCAATGCATTTTCAATGGATTTTAGTCCATTATGCCCGCCACTGGTGCCTTTTCGACGGATTCGCAGCGTCCCTACCGGCAGATCCATATCATCCTGGATTACCAAGACTTCTTCCGGAGGGATGTGGTAGAACCTGGCAAAATCCGCTGCGGCAACGCCGCTGTTATTCATATAGGTGGTAGGTTTAAGCAGATAGCATTTTTCCGGCATCCTTTTTTCCAGATACAACGCATTATCCGCTTTCTTCCAATTTTCAGTATCGGACCAGCGCTTTGCCAGAATATCCGCAGTCATAAACCCGATATTATGGCGCGTCCCGGCATATTCTTTGCCGATATTGCCCAGGGCAACCACAAGTTTCATTCAATCGACTCCTTATATGAGAAAAGGCCGCCCTAAAAGACGGCCTCCCCGTGCTTATTGTTTAAACAAAGCGCTGATGGACAGGTGATTATAAATTCGTAATATAGTTTCTGCCAGCATAGGCGCTACGGAAAGCTGGGTGATCTTCGGATGCTTCTTGTTGGGAGGCAGGGGAATGGTATTGGTCACCACCAGTTCCTTGATTTCAGATTGGGCAATACGGCTCAGCGCCGGATCCGTCAAAATCGGATGGGTAACGCAGGCATAAATATCCTTGGCACCAAACTTTTTCAGCGCCTTGGCCCCTTCGCACAAAGAGCCGGCCGTATCCACAATATCGTCCACCATAATGCAGATCTTGTCTTCAACATTGCCGATAAGGTTCATGACTTCAGCCACACCGGGTTCCGGACGCCGTTTATCAATGATGGCCATGCCACATTCCAGACGGGTTGCAATATTCCTGGCACGGCTCACGCCACCTAAATCCGGGGAAACAACAATTAATTCTTCCGGTGAAAAGCCTTTTTCTTTAATATAGTCAGCCAAAATCGGGCCGCCAGGCATATGGTCTACAGGAATATCAAAAAATCCCTGGATTTGTGCCGCATGTAAATCTACTGTTACCAAGCGAGTAATCCCGGAAACATCCATCAGGTCGGCCATCAATTTAGCGGTAATCGGTTCCCGGCCCCGGGCCTTACGATCCTGACGGGCATACCCGTAGAAAGGAACCACTGCGGTAATATGCCGGGCGCTGGCGCGTTTAAAGGCGTCGCACATAATCAAAAGCTCCATGATATTGTCATTGACAGCCGGTCCGCAAGTAGGTTGGATGACAAATACATCTTTGCCCCGCACGCTCTCATTGATCATGACCTGTACTTCACCATTGTTGAAACGGTTAATAACAGCATCCCCTACCTGTGTGCCCAGGTAGGCTGCGATTTCCCGTGCCAGATCAGGATTGGCATTACCGGAAAAAATGGCCATATCTTCGCCTGTTTTATCACCCAACATACAATCAATCCCCCACGTATAGTTTTTAATCTACTCAAAGTATACAACGCATTACCGACTCTGGCAAGGCGCTTATTTTTGGTTCTGCTGTTTTTCAGCCCAGCCGGCAATATTAACCTGCCGACTACGACCCACACCTAGAGCGTTATCCGGCACATCTTTGGTAATGGTAGAACCCGCTGCAATATAACTTCCCTTGCCGATTCGTACCGGTGCTACTAGGTTGCTATTGCAACCTACAAAGGCATCATCTTCAATAACGGTACGATGTTTGACTTTGCCGTCATAGTTAACCGTAATGGTTCCACAGCCCATATTGACGCCACTACCAATATCGCTGTCCCCAATATACTGCAGATGCGGCAACTTGGTTCCCATCCCCACGTTGGAATTTTTTACTTCTACAAAATTCCCCATCTTCACATGATCTCCGATCACCGTATTGGGGCGCAGGTGATCAAAGGGCCCCATTTGTACCCCATTGCCCACCTGGCAATCATGGGCATAGACAAACTGAATATGGGAAGCATTTCCCACTTTTACATTGGTAAAACGAACTTGAGGCCCTACTTCGCAGTCTTCCCCAATCTCCGTATTGCCTTCTAGCCAGGTAAAAGGATACAAGATGGTATCCCGCCCTACCTTGACACCTTTTTCCACAAAGGTACTATCCGGATCCATTACAGTGACCCCTTCATCCATAAGGCGTCCCACGATCCGTGCGTTCATAATTTTCTGCGCCGCCGCTAGCTGCCGTCTAGAGTTTACCCCCATCACCATATCAAAATCGTTGGTTCGAATGCCGGATACCTTGCCGCCCCTCTGAAGGCATTCTTTCAAGATATCCGTCAAATAATATTCTCCCTGGGCGTTATCATTTTTCAAACGCGCCAAAAGATCAAACAGCAACGGCATTTCCACGCAATAAATCCCGGTATTGATTTCCTGGATTTTTCGCTCTTCTGGGGTGGCATCCTTTTCTTCCACAATCCCGGTTACCTGTCTGCAGTCATCACGTAAAATTCTTCCATACCCAAAAGGATCAGGTGCAAGGGCTGTCAGTACGCTGACCTGGGCCCCGCTTTGGAGATGTTTTTCATAAAATTTGCGTAATTCCGTGCCTTCCAAAAGAGGAGTGTCCCCGCATAAAATCAGGGCCGTTCCTTCTTCATCTCCCAAAAGGTCCCTGGCCTGGAGCACCGCATGGCCAGTTCCCAGTTGCTCGGACTGGATTGCAACGCGGGCCCTTGTTCCCAAAAATTCCGTTACTTTTTCGCTGCCAAAGCCTACAATCACTACTTGGTCATCGGCTCCGGCTTCGTCCGCCGCATCCAGTACATGTTCCAGCATGGGTTTACCGGACAATTTATGAAGTACTTTCGGGAGTTTGGATTTCATCCGGGTTCCCTTACCTGCTGCTAAAATAATTGCAGCCAATTCTGCCATAATGAATCTGCCTCCTGCGTTTACTACTTTTTTTATTTACAGCCGTTCCGGCACAATGCTGATGGCCTTTGTTACATCGTCCACGCCTTTTAACGTAAGCAGGGACGCATAGTCCTTGACCACTTTCTCTTCTGGTTCCCGGCTGGCAATAAACAAATAAGTTCCTACTACTTTAGCGCCCACTTCTTCTGCCAGTTCCTGCATACCTCTAGCCGTTCCACCGGCACGCATAAAGTCATCTACAACGAGCACTCTTGCGCCTTCCGGCAATGCTTTCCGGGGCAGGCTCATGGTCTGGATTTTTTTGCTGGAACCGCTCACATAACTGATACTGACAGCGGGACCTTCCGTGATCCTTGCTTCTTTGCGTGCCATCACCATGGGAATATTGAAAGCCCGTGCTGTAGAAAAGGCTAAGGAAATCCCTTTCGCCTCCACCGTCATAACGTATTCAGGCCGCAGTTCAATGGTCCGTTGCATGATCATCTCTCCCAATCGGAAGGAAATCCGAGGCGTAAAGAGGATGTCATTCATATAAATCATACCACCTGGCAATAGTCGGGATGGTTTGCTGAGCCGCTCTGCCAATTCTTTTAGGAACTCATTATTAGACTGGGTAGCATGAGAGGGAATATAGCGAACTCCGCCACTGGCTCCTGCCACGGTTTCAATCACTCCCAGGTCATAGGTGGCAAGACCGTTGCGAATGGTCTGTACATCTTCAGAGAGAGTGGATTTGGCAACGTCAAACCGATCACAGAATTCATTGAAAGAAAACAGATAGTTCGGATGATCATTCAGTTCCTTGGTTAGTGCCACAATCCGTTCCATACGTTTTACTCGAGCCATTATTTTCCTTCTTTCTTCTTGTCCGATGGCATCAGTTTTTGTTCTTTAATGACTTTCAAAAGCGTTTGTTCCGCATTTTCCATGTGTGTGCGCACGGCTTCCTGGGCTTTTTCCACTTTACCGGCAGCAATGGCATCGAAGATAGCCTGGTGTTCTTTCAGCATGATTTCCACTCTGCCAGGATAGGGCATGCTACGTCCACGAATGGCTGTGATCTGTTCCCGCAAGTTGCTGATAATGTTCATGCATCGGGTATTGCCACTGGCGCGGTAAATCACGTCATGAAAAGCCGTATCATTATCGATGATTTTCGGATAGTCTTTCGCTTCCACGAGGGCAGCTTCTTCTGCCAATAATACCCGCATCTCTTGGATTTCGCTTTTTTCAATGCGTTCAGCGGCAAGGCCTGCAGATAAAACATCCAGGGCAGTACGCACTTCATAGACTTCGTTAATATCTTTAATGGAAATATCTGCCACATAGGCACCTCGCCGGGGGATCATGACCGCAAGCCCTTCCAGTTCCATTTTACGGATAGCTTCCCGCACAGGAGTTCTGGAAACCCCCATTTCTTCTGCCAATTGCAATTCCATGAGCCGCATGCCGGGGGGGAATTGCCCACTGATAATGGCCTGGCGTATACTTTCCACCACTACATCCCGCAAGGGCTTATAGCTGTCTATAGGGATTTGTTTCAAATGCTGTACCATAATCCATCAACCTTCCCGCATCATTTGTACTGATGCAACTTGATCCTTAGCAAATTGCTTTGTTAAGGCTTGCACGGCGTCCCAAGCTTTCTCCTCGGTGGGGAAAATCCCAAAAACTGTGGGGCCGCTGCCGCTCATCATGGCAAACTCCGCGCCTAGTTGGAGCAGTGCCGCTTTTCGTTTCCCGATTTCCGGGTAGGCCGCTAGCGTAACCAGTTCCAAATCATTTTTCATCGCTGCAAATATCCGGTCCCGCTGCCCGCTGTTAAGCGCCTCTTCTAAATCGTCCATGGAGCTGGGCAAGTGCTTTGGCAATCGGTCTACCGCTTGGTACGCCCAAGCCGTTGATACGGATAAATACCGCGGTTTAATCAGCACGATTGCAAAATCGGGTGCGTTTTTTAACGGGGTTAGTTCATCGCCTCGCCCCCGGCCTCGCTGCGTGCCTCCATAAAGGCAGAACGGAACATCACTACCAATTTCTGCCCCCATTTGTTCCAATTGATTCCGGCCAAGTTTCGTTCCGCAATACCGGTTCAAAAGCCGAAGTACTGCGGCCGCATCCGCACTCCCACCAGCAAGACCCGCCGCCATGAAGATTTTTTTTCCCACGTGAAGATGAACGTTCGGCAATTGACCAGTACACTTTTGGAAGGTTTTGGCCGCTTTTACCATTAGGTTGCTTGCATCACAAGGAAGGGTCGGGTCATCGGAAGAAATAGAAAACGTAGCCGCAGCCTCCAGCGTTATCCGATCCGCTAGGGAAATACGCTGAAGGATGGTATCCACCTGATGGTAGCCATCGGGCCGCCGCACGCCAACGGAAAGCCCCAGATTAATTTTTCCGTATGCGTTTTCCTCCATAGGCGCTCCCCTCTCTCTGTATTTTGTATTCATTGTATCCTGTCCTACAACTTTCTGCAAGGGCTCAGGGCAAATTTCATGAACATTTCCTTTATCTTTTATATCGAACGTTCTATTATTACAAAAAAGATCGGCCTTTCCAGGCATAAAAAAACAGACTTCTGTCTTTAAAAACAGAAGTCAACGATTTTACCGCATGCCTTGCGCCGCAGCAAAGAGTAACATGCCTCCTGCCACGGCAACATTCAAACTTTCAGCCTTGCCATACATAGGAATCTTTACCTTTTGATCCGCTTGCTGCAGCAGTGTTTCTGATACACCCGCAGCTTCACTGCCCAGTACTAGTGCCAATTTCTCCGGATACGGCAGTGTTGTAATATCCTTAGCGCCTACCAGAGACGTCGCCCAAAGCGATATCTTTTCCTTCTGGCAAAAAGAACGCAGCGCATCTTCATCCACCTCGCAGCATATGGGCAAATGAAACAAGGAGCCCATGGTAGCCCGCACCACTTTGGGATTGTACAGATCCGTCGTATTTTTCATGAGCAAAACAGCACTAGCCCCCATGGCATCCGCCGTACGTATAAGCGTCCCCAAATTACCCGGATCTCGGATCTGATCAAGGACCAGCACAACTCCTTCTTCCACGTGGAGATCTACTAGAGCAGGATACGTAAGAGGCAATACCGCAGCTACCCCCTGCGGATCTTCTGTGTCCGTGATTTTTTTCAGGACAGCTTCTGTCACATGGTAATATGGACGATTCACGGTTTCCGGGTTTTCAGGCCAATCCTCAGGAAGCTGGGTGAAAAATATACTTTCCATAGGAATCTTGGCAGCAAACGCTTCTTGTAAAGCTCGTTTTCCTTCCAGCAAGAATAGCCCTGCTCGTTTCCGGTATTTTTTTGTTTTTAAAGAGGCTGCTTTTTTGATCTGTTCGTTTTGCAGAGAAACAACTTCTTTAATCATATACCACTCTCCAGTTTTTCTGCCCCCTCACGGCTACCAAGCACAACGAGTACGTCTTTAGCCTGTAAAGGAAGTCTGGGATTCACGTTCCAGTCTGTTTTACCTTTTGTATGTTTCACAGCGACCACATTCAGCTGGTACGTTTGCCGTATATTTAATTCCACAAGACTTTTTCCCACCATTTTCTGCGGTAAAATTACCTCTACCAAACACATATCATCGGATAATTCCACATAGTCCTGAATGTTGGGGTGCGCCAGTGCATGGGCGACCCGCCGCCCCATGTCCATTTCCGGGGAAATTACCTGGGTCGCCCCCAAGCGCTTTAACATTTTCCCATGTAAAACATTAGAGGCTTTGGCTATGATGGTTTTCACACCGGCTTCCTTCATCAGCATGGTACACAAGAGACTGGGTTCCAACGTACCAATGGCCACAATGGCAGCATCAAATTGCTGGACATCCAAACTCTGTACTGTTTTTTCATCAATGGCATCTGCCAATACCACATGGGTGAGGGTATCTGCTAAGTTTTCTACCACATCTTCGTTATCATCCACACCCATGACCTCATGCCCCAGCCCTGCCAGAGTCACGGCAATGCTGCTGCCAAAGCGGCCCAATCCCCATACAATAAATTGTTTCTTGTTCGCCATAGCTTCTCCTATCCTACCATAATATGTCCTTCCGGATACCGGATACGTTCTTTGCGTTTACGTGCTGTAAGGGCTAACGCAAAGGTCATGACACCTACTCGCCCCATGTACATGGATAAAACAAGAATTAGTTTGCTAAGTGTTCCTGCGTGTTGGCTAAGACCGGTAGAAAGCCCTACCGTTGCATACGCAGATACGACTTCAAACACTACATCCTGCAGGGGCGCCTGTTCCAAAAGCGTCAACAAAAATACGGCCACCCCGATCCATAAAAGAGATAATCCTGCTATGGCAAACGCTTGATCCATAGTTTCTTGTCCTACCCGCCGTCCAAACAGCGTACAGTCTTCTTCCCCACGTACAATCTGTGCTATATGCAAAAGGATGAGTGCAAATGTAGTGGTCTTAATACCGCCGCCTGTAGATGCAGGAGAAGCACCAATGAGCATTAAAAGGCAAAAGAATAACATGGTAGCAGGCCGTAAATGGTTCAAATCCACCGTATTAAATCCTGCCGTGCGGGAACTTACGCTTTGGAAAAAGCTGGCCAAAGAAGAAGTAGCAACTGGTAGATTCCTAAGTGTTGCAGGATTTCCCCTTTCCAAAAAGAAAAATCCTATCGTCCCTACAAATAATAAAAGGCCCGTGGTCACCAGCACAAGCTTACTATGGGGTTGCAATCGAATCAATGCTGTTTTTACTTGCAGTAGGTCATTCATCACGGCAAATCCCAGCCCTCCCAGGATAATCAAAAGCCCGATCAACAGATTCACCACCGGATCCCCAGCAAACATGGTCAAACTCTGAAAATGTCCAAATAAATCAAACCCAGCATTGCAAAAGGCGGAAACACTATGCCAATACCCATAATAAATCCCTTTTATGCCGTACCGGGGTAAAAAATATAAGGCTAGTAGCGTCCCCAGTACGCCTTCAATTACGGCAGTATAGCGGACGATCTTAAGACTCATGCGAACCACACCACGAAGTTCATCCCGGTTTAAGGATGCCTGCAGTGCCAGCCGTCCTTGCAAATCCAGCCGCCGCTTTAATAAAACAGAAAACAGCGTAGCAAATAACATCAGTCCAAGTCCCCCCAGCTGGATTAAAAGCAGCAACACCACTTGTCCAAACAAAGAGAAATAGGTTCCTGTATCTACCACGATAAGACCCGTAACGCAGGAAGCAGACGTCGCTGTAAACAGGGCATCCACAAAGGACAGGGACTGTCCCGTGCTGCTAGCCATCGGCAACATCAAAAGAACAGTCCCCATAAGGATGAGACCAACAAAGGTCAGGGCAATAAGTCGTGATGGCGAAAGATATTTTGCACGCAAACCTTTCATATTACCGTCTAACCATATCCCGCGTAATTTCTGTCAGCGAAGCAGCCCCGCACATTTCCATGGTATCCACCAGCTCTCCCCCCAGTTTTTCTACCAGAAGTTTGACGCCTTCTTTGCCACCGCCATACACAGCCGTCACAAAAGGCCGGGCAATCAGAACTGCATCCGCCCCCAATGCTAACGCCTTAAAGACATCCACCCCAGTGCGAATCCCGCCATCCACCAGAACTTTCATTCTGTGTCCAACGGCGGCAACGATTTCTTCTAACACTTCTGCCGTAGCCGGGCTTTGATCCAGGACGCGTCCCCCATGATTACTGACCACAATGGCAGAAGCGCCTGCTTCCATGGCTTTTAAAGCACCCTTGGTACTCATGATCCCTTTTACGATGAAGGGAAGCCCCGCATCCTGTATAATTTCCTTCATTTCAGTCACGGATTTACTCCCTGCCGGAGGTTCAAAGTTCTTTAAAAAGGGAAGTCCTGCCGCATCCACATCCATTGCCACAGCAAAGGCGCCAGCCTCTTTCACCAGTTTCATTTTTTCTGCAATCATCTGGGCATTCCAAGGCTTTACGGTAGGAACCCCTATACCCGCGCACTGTTTAATAGCAGCCGTAGCCCCTTGCATAACCTGGGCATCCATGCCATCCCCCGTAAAGGCAGCAATGCCAGCTTCAGCACAACCTGGTACCAGTTCTGCGTTGTATGTCACATCGTTATACGCATCACTATAATGCATAGCCACAGCTCCCACAGGCCCTGCAAAAATCGGGTAACGAAATGTACGGCCAAAGAGTTCCAGGGAAGTATCCACTTGTTTTTTAGCACAGAGCGTATCCATCACCACACGCACATCCTGCCACTTGGCATAGTTGCGGATTGCTGTATCTCCGATCCCTTTGGCACCGGGTCCTGGCACCCTATTTTTGCAAGCAACGCCATTGCACACAGGACACCCTACACATTTCCCCAGACGCGTTTTGGCCTTTTCCATAACTTCTTTATACTCCATCTATCGTCACTCCCCTTTTCAACCGTTATACCCCATTATACCACAGGCACGAAGCCATAAGAAAAAAACGACGGCGTTAGTTTTTTGTTAGTTGGATATGGTTAGAGATTCCCCTTGGGTAT
>DXYB01000028.1 GCA_019416065.1 Acidaminococcus sp.
CAGAAAAGGATGAATTTGGGGTCCTCCCCAACATTTGACAAAGAACCTATTTTTTTATTTATTGCCTGCTTTGCAGCAGACGAAGAAATTCTGCTTCATCCAGGATGGTAATACCCAGATTTTGTGCCTTGGTCATTTTACTTCCAGGATCTGCCCCTGCTACCACATAGTTTGTTTTTTTACTGACGCTAGTGGTAACCTTAGCCCCCACATCCTGTGCCATAGTTTGGGCCGTGGCTCGATCCAGATTGGGCAAAGTCCCTGTAAACACCAGCGTTTTTCCATAAAACGGATGGGTTTCATCGGTTTGAGCACCATGGGTCATTTCCATAGTAAGGCCAGCAGCCTGTAACCGGGATAACAGATCCAAATTGGCTGGATCCCCAAACCAGGTCACTACGCTTTCTGCAATGACTGGGCCAATATCCGTAATCTCTGCCAGTTCGTTCTGAGTCGCATGCTCCAAGGCTTCCATGGTTTGATATTGCATAGCCAGCGTTCTGGCGACTTTGGCTCCCACGTGCCGTATACCCAGGGCAAAGAGCAGTTTGTCCAGCCCTTGCTGTTTGCTGGCAGTAATAGCATTAACCAAATTTTCGGCACTTTTTTGTCCCATCCGGTCCAGCAAAACCAATTGCTCCACCGTTAACAGGTACAAATCCGCGGGATCTTTGACCAGATGCCGTTCCTGCAGACGTGCCAGAACACTGGGACCACAGCCATCAATATTCATGGCATCCCGGCTGGTGAAATGAATGAGCCCTTCCCGGCCCAGTGCCGGACAATGCGGATTGGTGCAGCGTACTGCTGCTTCTCCTGCCTTTCGTTCCACCGGCCAACCACATTCGGGGCATTTTTCCGGCATATGAAATAGGGTTTCCATACCGGTGCGTTTTTCAGTAACCACCCGCACCACTTCCGGGATAATTTCAGCAGCCTTATTGATCATTACATGATCGCCGATGCGAATATCTTTTTCTTTGATAAAGTCTTCGTTGTGCAGCGTGGCCCGGCTGATGGTGCTGCCGGAAAGCCGCACTGGATCCAGCACCGCCGTAGGTGTTAAGACACCGGTGCGTCCTACCTGGATAACGATTTCCCGCAACACGGTTTCCGCTTGTTCCGGAGGAAACTTATACGCCATGGCCCAGCGTGGATCCTTACCTGTAGCACCTAGAATATTTTGCTGCCATACGGCGTTGACCTTAACCACAACGCCATCCGTATCATATCCCAGGGAAGCGCGCCGCTCTCCATGCTGTTTAATCAGCGCATTGGCTTCTTGGATCGTGTTCACCAACGTGCGACCTTCTGTGGTGGTAAACCCGTACTGCTGCAGCATATCCATGGAAGCATTATGGGTGCTGAGGGCACCTGTCCCTACTCCATAGGCAAAAAATGCCAGCTCTCGTTTGGCCGTCACCCGGGGATCCAACTGGCGCAAACTGCCAGCAGCGGCATTGCGGCAATTGGCAAATTCCCGTTCTCCATTTTCCACCCGTTCTTCATTGAGCTCCATAAAGGCATGTCGGGGCATATACACTTCTCCCCGCACATCCAAGATTTCTGGCAGTTCCATTCCTGGTATGGGGTGCAACAGCTTGGGGATATTGCGAATGGTTCGAACGTTATCCGTCACGTTCTCCCCTACATTCCCATCGCCTCGCGTTGCCGCACGGGTAAAACGACCATTTTCATAAATGATACTGCAAGCCAATCCATCAATTTTTGGCTCCACCACATACGCAATCGCTGCATCCTTGGGAAGTCCTTCTCGCACCCTGCGATCAAATTCTTCCATTTCTGCCGGGGAAAACGCATTGGCAAGGCTTAGCAGCGGCGTCATATGCCGAACTTCCGTAAAACCCGTTTTCACGCGTCCCCCCACTTTTTGGGTAGGGGAATCCGGCGTTAAAAATTCTGGAAACTGGGTTTCTAAATCCCTCAGCTGCCGCAACATGGCATCATATTCCCAATCCTCCAGAATTGGGGCATCCTGAACATAGTACAAATAGGAATTTTTTCGCAGTTCCGCTCGTAAAGCCTCGATTTTTTGTCTGGCTTCCTCTTTGGTTCCTTCAAACACCGTTCTGCCTCCTATGCCTTTTGCAGGATTTTATACTTTGTGGCCAGCTGTTTTACGCCGCATCCTGGAAAAGCTGCCAGCACCACCTGTCCCTCCGAGCCATCTGGCTTTGTTTCAATAATGGTGCCCGTACCAAATTTTTTATGAATACATTTATCTCCGGGATGGAATGTGGGGACTGCTTCTCCTTCCGGGATATACCGGCTCCGAGGTTTTGGCGGTAGTGCGTCCAAAATACTCGCACCTCGTCTTTTGGCAATACTGCGCAAAGCGCTGCGTCCTTCCAGCATCCTTTGGACACCGGCTTCGTAGCGAACATTTCTCCGGACAGGCCTTGCATTTTCTAAAAGATTCCTGGGAATTTCCTGAAGAAAACGGGAAGGTGGATACATCACCACATGTCCATACACCATCCGGCTCTGGCAACTTGTTAAATACAGTTTGCGTTTTGCCCGGGTAATCCCCACATAACACAGCCGTCGTTCTTCTTCCAGTTTGTCTTCATCATCCAAGCTGCGTTGACTGGGAAAGAGTCCATCTTCCAGTCCGCCAATAAATACCACAGGAAACTCCAATCCCTTGGCAGCGTGCAGCGTCATAAGCGTTACCGCATCATGGTCCAACTGGGCATCATCAATATCTGAAACAAGTGCCACGTGGTTAAGAAAATCTTCCAGAGTCTTATTGTTTTCTTCCCCCTCCTCTTTGGAAAATTCATCGGCAATCCGTTCCAATTCTGCCAGGTTTTCCAGCCGGCTTTTGGACTGATCAGAATTTTCCAGCTGCAATGTCTCCAGGTATCCGCTTTTTTCCAGTACTAACTGGATCAAGTCTTTCACAGGGATGACGTCTATCTGCTGGGAAACCTCTGCAATCATGGCGGTAAAACTACGAATTTTGCTAAAGGCTCGCCCCAAAACGGTTTTGGCATCGGCTCCTTCCACCGCTTGGGAGAAAGGGAGTCCGGAAGCGTCTTCCAGGGTATGAAGTTTGGCCACGGTAGCAGCCCCGATGCCCCGTTTGGGCTCGTTAATAATCCGATCCAAAGCCTGCCCATCCCGCTGGTTGGCAAGAAAGCGAAGATATCCCAGGGTATCCTTGATTTCTTTCCGGTCATAAAATTTCAGGCTCCCTACCATCACATAGGGAATGCCGTTATTGATAAGGTTTTCTTCAAACATCCGAGACTGGGCATTGGTACGATACAGCACGGCCATATCCCCAAAAGCTGTACCTTGTCTATGTAAGGCTATAATTTGCCCCACGGTATATTGGGATTCTTCCCGATCATCCCGAGCCTGAAAATACGTAATCGGCTGCCCATTGCCATTATCCGTCCACAGTTTTTTAGGACGCCGGGCGGCGTTATTTTTGATTACCCCATTAGCGGCATCCAAAATCACCTGGGTGGAACGGTAGTTTTGCTCCAATTTATAGATCCGGGCATTGGGATAATCTTTCTCAAAATCCAAAATATTATTGATATCCGCTCCCCGCCAACCGTAGATACTCTGATCTATATCGCCCACCGCACACAAATTATTTTCCGGTGCCGCCAAAAGCTTTGCCAGCAGGTACTGCACATGGTTGGTATCCTGGTATTCATCAATCAGGACATATTGAAATTTTTGCTGGTATTTCTGCCGTATGTCTGCATTCTGTTGCAATAGCTGTACCGTCAGTAGCAACAAATCGTCAAAATCTAATGCATTGCTCTTTTGCAGGTGTTGCTGGTATTCTTGATAAATCTCTGCCACTTTTTTCCCGTGAAAATCGTCGGCCTTTTGGGCAAAGGTCATGGCATCCATCCGGTTATTTTTTGCATTGGAAATCGTGGCCAAAAGTCCTGGCAGAGGATAAAATTTCTCATCCAGGTTTAGTTTTTTTAATGATTCTTTCAGCACATTTTTACAGTCACTGGTATCATAGATGGAAAAACTAGTGGTATATCCTGGTAATTTGCCAATTTCCCGCCGCAGCAGCTGATTGCAAAAGCCATGAAAGGTATATAGCCACACGTCCTTGGCTGCCTGTCCCACCAGTTTATTCACTCTCTGGCGCATTTCTTTAGCCGCCTTATTGGTGAAAGTGATAGCCAAAATCGCATAGGGGCGCACGCCTTGCTCCAATAGATAGGCAATTTTCGTAGTAAGTACCTTGGTTTTTCCGCTGCCTGCACCTGCCAGAATCAAGGTAGGCCCAGCCGTTTGTTGTACCGCGGCAGCCTGCTGGGTATTTAATCCACTTAATAACTCCGTCATACCGTTCTTATTCTCCTAGTTTTAGCCCGGGATCCGCATTTAGATCCAAAGCCGCAAAATCCTGGTGCAGATATTGATAATAGCCTCGTACCCCGATCATAACTGCATTATCCGTACACAAAATGGCGGTAGGGTGCACCAACTCCGCCCCCACACTACGGGCGCCTTCCGCTAATTTTTGCTGCAAATGCCGATTGGCAGAAACGCCGCCTGCCAGCACTATTTTTTTTAGCCCTGTAGCTTTTAACGCTTCCTGGCTCCGTTTTACCAGCACGTCCACAATAGCTTCCTGAAAAGAAGCTGCCACGTCTTCCCGTTTGTATGGGGTTTTATTCTGGTCTAACTGGTGCATATAATTAATCACGGCACTTTTCAGGCCACTAAAGCTGAAATCATAGGTATCCTGCAACCGGGCCCGAGGGAAAGCAATCGCCTGGGGATCTCCTGTAAGCGCCAGTCGTTCAATTTCCGGGCCGCCGGGATAGGGCAACCCCATAAAACGGGCAATTTTATCAAACGCTTCCCCTGCAGCATCATCCCGGGTTTGTCCCAGCAAATGAAATGTATTGTAATCTTTCACTACGAGCAAAGAGGTGTGCCCCCCGCTAACCACAAGTGCCAAAAACGGTGGTTGCAATTCCGGATCCGACAGAAAATTGGCGAACACATGCCCCTCTAGATGATTCACGCCGATGAGAGGCTTTCCCGTTCCTAATGCCAATCCCTTAGCAGCAGAAAGTCCCACCAAAAGAGCGCCTACAAGTCCCGGCCCATAGGTCACCGCAATGGCATCCACATCCTGTAGTGACACTTGTGCTTCCTGCAAGGCTTTGTCAATGACTGGCAACACATGCTCAATATGCTTCCGTGAAGCAATCTCTGGTACCACACCGCCAAATTTGCGATGCACCAGGATCTGACTGGATACCACATTGGACAGAACGTGCCGCCCGTTTCGTACTACAGCCGCCGCTGTCTCATCACAGCTGCTTTCAATCCCCAAAATGGTTATTGTTTTCTCGTTCATTTCTTTTCCTCTATCGTTAAGGCAAGACGCATCAAGATGGCATCTTCCCCATTATCCTTGTAATACTTAGGGCGCCGTCCGCAAACCATAAATCCCATATGCTGGTACGTACGCTGGGCAGGCACATTACTAGCCCGCACTTCCAGTGTTATCTCTTCTGCCAGCAAGGAACGTGCCGTTTTCACTAGGGATTCCACTAAAAAAAGTCCCAGGCCGTGACCCTGATAAACAGGTGCTACAGCTAGCCGCATGATTTGCGCTTCTCCGGCAACCAGCCAAAATCCACCATACGCTACAGGTACACCATCCTGTTCCAATGTTATATAGTGACTAAGACGGCCATTTAATTCTTCCTGCCAGATATCTTTAGTCCATGCCTCTGAAAAAGCGGCGGCATCCATTGCTAGGAGCCAAGGCAGATCCGCTAGCTGTAATTTCCTTACAGTTATTTTTTCTGCCGTTTTTCCCATAGCTCTTCTGCCTCACTCCGGCGGATATAAAAAGGCTCCAATCCAAAATAGGCGTGCAGCGGTCCAGTCTTATAGCTGGCTTCTGCCAAAATGGCCACGGACGATGCCCGGGGCAATCGTGCCGCCAAAGGGGCCAAGGACACATTGGTATTTCCGCTAAGCGTAAGCTGCTTGCATTCCCCAAGGATAACTGCTGGGGTAGGATCTTTCGCCAATTCTTTTTCCAGTTCACTGGCAAGCGTAATAGAAACTGGTGCTGTTTCTATTATGGCCTTTCCATCCCAGGCATAGTGCCCTACATACAGATTTCCTTTTTGGGCATCTAGTACAGGGATAAGCCGCACGCCCTGCACGGGGAGATTGCAAGCAATCGCTTGTAAGGTATCCACCGCTTGGAGAGGAATCGACAAACTGTAGGCTAAGGCTTCCGCTGTTGCCATTCCGATGCGCAGTCCCGTAAAGGAACCCGGTCCCCTGCTGACGGCAATAAGTTGCACCGCACTTTTGTCCACATGGGCCATGGAAAGCAGAGTCTCCAGCTGCGGCACCAAACCTTCCGAATGTGTCAATCCCACATTGACATCCAGGCTGGCTAATACTTTTCCTTCGTCGACAACCGCTACAGAACAAACCCGTGTTGCTGTATCAATCCCTATCGTTAGCATAGTGTCCCTTCCTTATACGCTTTCCAAGCATCCTGCATGTCCTGCAGCAATTGTTCATATCGTGTGCCGTATGCTGTAATTTCTACTTTTCTTCCTTCTTTTTCCCGGGATAATTGCACTTGCAACGTTTCTAATGGCATCATTTCTGGGAAAAGGCTCGCCCATTCCACAAAGGTAACCCCATCTCCACCACAGTATTCTTCAAAACCAATATCTTCCAACTCTTCCGGCCAGCTAATTCTATATAAATCAAAATGTTTGATATTGTACCGGGTACCGTGATACACGTTCATGAGAGAAAATGTAGGTGATGTAACTTCCCCAGAGGGAACACCCATAGCATCCGCTGCCGCTGTTACGAGGCAGGTCTTACCTGCGCCCAGGTCTCCATCCAGCAGAATCACATCCCCATCCTGACAGAACTGTCCTAATATTCTCCCCAGCTGCTCCGTATCATGTACATCCGCACAAACCAATGACGCCATTTCCTCACCATCCGTTCCGTACCAGTTATAGTATATTATTATACCACACACGGCATAGACTTTCAGTCTTTATTTGCAGTTTGTGAAACGCCCTGTACATAAAGAGCGAATATGTCGTTGTATCTGCTCGGCCTCTTTCGAAATCTGTGTAGTAGTCAATCAAAATTGTAACACTTAGTGATAAAACTTATGCTGCCATTCTGGCTTCATAGGGCGTTCGACTTCCGTTATAGGAGTGCGGACGTTTGCGTTTATATACGTCAAGGACCTTTATCCTTTTCAGGGGCTTTCCATGTCTCGCTATATTTGCAAGTATGGCCATTCTTTGGCCTATGGTAAGCAATGCGTTTTTGTACTTCTCCCGGGTTTGCTGGATCTCATCATCTTCTTTTTCGGAGTTCCTGGAAAACTCGGCTTTGTACCACTCAAGGACTTCTGGAGTCGCAAAAAGGTTGCTTCTCAGTCTCGTAGCATTGTCGGCTATAGTCCTTTCTGACGCTTTCGGATAGGCTTTTCTGTATGCGTCCTTAGGCGTGAGTCCAGACGCAAGGCCGATCAAAAAAATTCTTCTTTTTTTCGCTCTTACTATTTTAGCCAGCTCAAGCAACGACATATCAAAACCACCCCACAAAAAAAGGCACCCGCCGCATGCGAGTACCTATACTTCTACTTTCTCATAGTGTATACCAAAAAACCTCGTTGTTTCTGCTTCAATTTTCTTTTTCCCTCAGTTTTTATGGGCGAAACGTATAAACACCGTAAATTTTTATCAATTTTTACGTGAATACCGCAAAAAACTACTGTAAAAACGGGCGTGCGGCGTAAGTACATGCTTAAGTCATACCGTTATTAATTCTCTTCTAATCCCCCGGCCCTACTCGGTCAGCGGTTGCCAATCGGTACTATAGCAAGCGTTTTACCGAGCGGGGCCAATATTTTTAGTAGCGTCCTTACCTGTGGATTGGTTGCGCCTGTTTCCATGCGTGCAATAACAGGTTGTCTTACCCCGCTCAATTCTTCTAGTTTCTTTTGTGTGATCCCTCTTTCCTGCCGTGCTTTAATGAGTTCACCAATTAGCGAAACTCTTAGATCACTTTCTGCTATTTCCTCAGGTGTTAAAAGGCCATCCATAAACTTCAACGCGTCCCTGCCGATAGCAGGATTTTTTTTATCTTCAATCCCTAGGTTATTCATACTTTATGCTCCTTTCTATCAAGTCTTGCAGTTCCCTCTTAGCTTTTTCTATCTCCCTTGCTGGTGTTTTCTGTGTTTTCTTCATAAAGTGATGAAGTAAGACATAGCTGTTATTTACCCATCCTACAAACAGGATCCGATCCCGTAAAGGTCTTAGTTCCCATATTGCCCCGTCAAGGTGTTTTATATATGGCTCCCCTGCTTGCGTCCCGTATATGCTTAACATCTTTATATAATCTCTTATCTTGTTGAACTTTATTCTGCTGTCTTTGTCTTTTCCACGGGCTAGTTTTTCTAGGTATTCTGCTATAGGCTCTTTCCCGTTCTTATCTTTGTAAAAGTATATATTGTGCAAAATCGCCGTCCTCCCTATTTACAGTAATTATATCTTTAAAGTTATAAAGCAGTCAACCTTTTTCCAAAAGAAAAGCCCGGCCTATTCCGCCGGGTATTTCCTTATGAGTCCCATTTAACGCCGCAAAAAGGGCCACTTCTAGTACGAAACACTTATGCCTCAGGAACCTGTATCTGTTTTGTGAGGATTTGGTTAAGCAGCAGAGAGAGCCCATGGTTTTCGTTGGTTGCTGTCACCACTTTGGATGCTTCCCGCACGGCTGTATCCGCATTTCCCATAGCGACTCCCAGCCCGCAATGCTGGATCATTTCCAGGTCATTATCCGAATCCCCCATACACAGAATTTCTTCGTCCTTTATATTTTCCATACGGGCCAGTTGCTGCAGAGCACGCCACTTGTTAGTACCAGGGGCCGTAATTTCCAAAAAGCCTTTGGCAGAACTGACAATTTTAACTTTTTCCGAAAAGGCTGCCAAAAGTTTCGTTCTCCATTCCGGCACCTGGTCCGTCATAACTAGCAGCTTATGGGGATCTTCCGGCAAATGGAGCATGTCTTCTCCTTTGATCTCGTAAGGCACCCGGGAGAGCTTAGCATAGTACCGGACCTCTTCACAATCTTCATAGCACCACAAGGTATCCTGCACATAGGCCTGGACATACACTCCAAATTCCCGGCAAAGGGCTATCACTTGCTGGGCAATATCTTTTGCCAGAGGGAAACGCCCCAACTCTTTTCCATTCACTGGATCTTTGATAAGCGCCCCATTATAGGTCACTAGTGGATGGGTAATTCCCAATTCTTTGGCGTAGGGCAAGGCGCTGCGGTACATCCTTCCGGTAGCCAGCGTGACATAAAACCCGGCTGCAATGGCTTTTTTCACTGCAGCACGATCTTCCGGGGCGATATTTTTTTCCCCATTTAGCAGTGTCCCATCCATATCCATGGCAATCATCTTTACCGACATAAAAAACTCCTTTATCGTTCTATAAAAAAGGCCGCCACAAAAAACGCGGCGGCGAATCTTTTAGGTTATGCTTCAGAAAATTGATATTTGCCTACACCACAGATGGGGCAGGTCCAGTCATCCGGCAAGTCTTCAAAAGCCGTGCCCGGAGCAACACCGTGTTCAGGATCTCCCACTGCAGGATCATATTCATAGCCGCATACATCGCAAACATATTTTTTCATCGTTTTTCCCTCCCCTTAGATTGGTTTTGAATTGACTTTTGTTAGTATACCAAAGGTTCCCTATTGAATCAAGTCCGTTTTTTTCAAAAGATTACCCTGTAAAAATGTATGAACGCGTTCGGCGACCACCCGGTTCATGCCCGGGACGGCTGCCAGGTCTTCCACAGTTGCTTGTTTCATGGCATCCAGGCTACCAAAACGTTCCCATAATTTGGCCCTGCGTTTGGGTCCCATGCCTTCTAAATGATCCAGTACAGATACCAGATTGTGTTTACGCAGCCGTTTCCGGTGATAGGTAATCGCAAACCGGTGGGCTTCATCCCGTATATGCTGGATAAGATGCAGGGCTGGAGACATTTTATCCAGTAAAATACTGGTATGGGCGCCTTCCTTAAAGATTTCTTCCTCCCGTTTGGCAAGGCCTACTACCATTACGTCCTGCGCTCCTATCCCTAGTCCCCGGATCACTTCGCAGGCTGAGCTCAGCTGTCCTTTGCCCCCGTCGATAATGATCAAGGTAGGTAAGTCTTCCAGATCTTTATAGCGGCGATATACCACTTCCTGCATGGACTTAAAGTCGTCGGGTTTGCCTTCCGTAGATTTTAATTTATACCGGCGATAATCTTTTTTGCTAGGTAGACCGTCCCGGAATACCACCATGGACGCCACTGTTTCACTGCCCTGGTTATGAGAAATATCAAAGCAGTCCATACGGTCAATCGGCTTTGTCAGCCCAATGGCTTTTTGCAAATCTTCGGCTGCATCCAAGCCCGTCCGTAGATCCGCATGGCCCCGGCGCAGCCGCTCCTCCAGATTTTTTCGTCCATTTTGCTCAGCCATTTTTACCAGGTCCCGTTTCAAACCTCGCTGGGGCAAAAGAATATGGACGGGCTTATCTGTCAGCTGCGTCATCCATTGTTCCAAGAGTATGCGTTCTTTATCTGCAAGTCCCAAACTGACCAAGATCTCCCGGGGTGGACGATGGTCTTCTCCATAATATTGCTGCAAAAAGCTGCTTAGGATTTCGCCAGCCTCTTCCCCCACTTCCTGATCTAGAAAGAAGCTGTCCCTGCCTAAAATTTTTCCCCCCCTGATAAAAAACACCTGCATATTCACACCGGAATCGTTTTGGTATAAGCCTACTACGTCCCGGTCTCCGCCGTCTGTGGTGGCTTTTTGCTGCTGGGCTAGTTTTTCCAGACTTTGCAGGGAATCCCTATAATGGGCAGCCTGCTCATATTCCATTTGTTCCGAGGCTTCCAGCATTTTTTTCTTCAGTTCTTTTTCCAGCTGCTCCACCTTGCCGTCTAAAAGGAGCAATACCTGGTCCACCAGTTGTTTATATTCGCTTACAGGCACCTTACCGGTACAGGGCGCGATGCAACGGTGAAGATGGTATTGCAGACAGGGCCGTTTCTGTGCTGCCAGGTTTCGGCAGTGCCGCAGTGGGAACATGCTGTAGATTAATTTCATGGTATCCCTAAGGGCCCCCGCGTCAGCAAAGGGCCCATAGTAACGGGCTCCGTCCTTCAGTACTCTGCGGGTAAGCACCATCCGGGGGTAGGCTTCGCCCACAGTGATTTTCAAATACGGATAGGTTTTATCATCCTTCAGATCAATATTATAGCGAGGGCGATATTTTTTGATCAGGTTACACTCTAAAATCAATGCTTCCATTTCACTGGCCGTGACAATGGTTTCGATAGAGGCAACATGAGCATTGATTGCTCGGACTTTGGCAGAAGCCTGGCTGGCCCGGCGAAAATAACTGCGCACGCGATTTTTTAAAATGATCGCTTTACCCACGTAGATCACTTTGCCCGCAGCATCATGCATGATATACACCCCGGGCGCGTTGGGCAGCACCTGGAGGGTTTCCTTGATGGCTTCGTTCATGTCACTTTAGTACCTTCTTCACATATTGCCCCGTATAAGAGGCGGTGTTCTGCGCCACTTCTTCCGGTGTACCGGTAGCCACTACCGTCCCGCCCTGGTCACCGCCCTCAGGGCCAAGGTCGATTAAATAATCCGCACTTTTGATCACGTCCAAATTGTGTTCAATGACAATCACGGTGCTGCCCGCTTCCACCAGTCGCTGCAAGACTTCCAGCAATTTATGCACATCCGCCATATGCAGGCCCGTGGTGGGCTCATCCAGGATATATACTGTTTTTCCGGTATTTACCTTGGAAAGCTCGGTAGCCAGCTTGACCCGTTGGGCTTCTCCTCCGGATAAAGTAGTGGCTGCCTGTCCCAGACGGATATAGCCCAAGCCTACATCTTCCAGCACCTGCAGTTTTTTCAAGATACGTTGCTGATTGCTGAAATATTGGCAGGCTTCACTAACGGTCATATCCAGCACATCTGCAATATTTTTTCCCTTGTAATGCACATCCAGCGTATCCCTGTTGTAGCGGGAGCCATGACAGACTTCACAAGGTACGTACACATCCGGGAGAAAATTCATTTCAATTTTCAGCATGCCGTCTCCATGGCAGGCTTCACAGCGCCCGCCTTTTACGTTAAAGCTGAAACGCCCCGGTTTGTACCCCCGCATTTTGGCATCGTTGGTGGTAGCGAACAATTGCCGGATCAGATCAAAGACACCTGTATAGGTAGCCGGATTGGAACGAGGCGTGCGTCCAATAGGACTTTGGTCAATATTAATCACCTTGTCTACGTTCTGTATACCCAGAATTTTTTCATGGGCCAAAGGGCGTTCCCGGCTCCCCATCAATTTTTTTGACAGGGCTTTGTACAAGATATCATTCACCAGAGTACTTTTTCCGCTACCGCTGACCCCCGTCACCACCGTAAGGGTTCCTAGTGGGAATTTGACATCAATGGTTTTTAGATTATTGGCACAGGCTCCTTTTACTGTCAGGAATTTTCCCGTCCCTTTCCGTCTTTTTGCCGGAACAGGAATGGATTTGGCGCCGCTAAGGTATTGCCCGGTAATGGATTCCGGGACTTTGCTGATCTCATCCGCCGTCCCCTGGGCCACCACATAGCCACCTTTTTCCCCAGCACCAGGACCGATATCAATGATCTGGTCCGCCGTTCGCATAGTATCTTCGTCGTGTTCTACCACAATCAGGGTATTTCCCATATCCCGAAGATTTTTCAGTGTAGCCAATAGCTTGTCATTATCCCGCTGGTGCAACCCGATACTGGGCTCGTCCAAAATGTACAAAACGCCAACCAGGCCTGAACCGATCTGGGTAGCCAGACGAATCCTCTGAGCTTCCCCACCGGACAAGGTGGCGGCGGCACGGTTCAGCGTCAGATAATCCAGCCCCACATTGTTTAAAAATTGTAGCCGAGCACGAATTTCTTTTAAAATCTGTTGGGCAATAAAAGCATCCCGGTGGGATAAATGAATAGCATTGAAAAACGCCAGACATTCCCGTACCGGCAAGTCACACACTTCCCGAATATTTTTCCCGTCTACGGTGATGCCCAAAACTTCCGGTCGAAGCCGAGCCCCATGACAAGTAGTACACTCAATCGCTGTCATAAAGCTCTCATAATCCAGCCGCTGGCTTTCGCTCATGGCTTCTTTTAGTCGCCGTTTCAATACGGCAATAATCCCTTCAAACACCGTGTGATGTTCATTGGTCTCTCCCATCAGATTTTCATAAGAAAATGTAAAGACCTCGTGAGGGATACCATCCAATAGCTGCTTCTGAAATTTTTTAGGCAAATCCTTCCAGCAATTTTTCAGGGAAAAACCCCGGCTTTTCAGGACGCTGGCCAATTGACAAAGAAAATAGCTTTTTACATTGGAGCTTACTGCCGCAATAGCCCCTTCAGCAAAGGGTTTGCTTTTGTCCGGGATAATGAGATCTGGGTCAAATTCCATATGTTGGCCCAATCCCATACAGTCAGGACAAGCGCCATAGGGAGCATTAAAGGAAAATAACCGTGGCTCTATTTCCGGTAGACTAATCCCACAGTCCGGACAAGCAAACTTTTCGCTGTAGACTTGCGTTTGTCCACCAATCATTTCAATGGACACGGTACCATTGCCCAGCTGCAATGCTGTTTCCAATGAATCTGTGAGCCGGTTGCCCAGGTTGGGACGACTCACCAACCGGTCCACCACTACGGAAATAAAATGTTTTTTCTTTTTATCCAGATTGATCTCTTCATCTAGGGTATAGAGCTGTCCATCCACTTCTACCCGCAGGTAGCCCTGGCGACGGATGGTTTCCAGGATGTTTTTGTGTTCCCCTTTTCGTCCCCAGATCACAGGTGCCAGAATCATAAACTTTGTGCCCTCCGGCAGTTCCAAAACCTTGTCCGCAATCTGTTGGGGACTTTGCCGTTCAATGACCTTGCCGCAATTGGGACAGTGCGGTACCCCGATCCGGGCAAACAGCAGCCGCAGGTAATCATAGATTTCTGTGACCGTTCCCACGGTGGACCGGGGATTACGACTGGTTGTCTTTTGATCAATAGAAATCGCCGGGGATAGTCCTCCAATATAGTCCACGTCCGGTTTATCCATCTGTCCCAAAAATTGCCGGGCATAGGCGGATAAGCTTTCCACATAGCGGCGTTGCCCTTCGGCATAAATGGTATCAAAGGCCAGGGACGATTTGCCGCTGCCGGAGAGCCCGGTAATCACCACTAGTTTATTCCGGGGAATCGTCAGCGATATATTTTTCAGGTTGTGCTGCCGCGACCCCTGTATGACAATGGCATCTTCACTCATTATTTTCGTTTTTCTCCTTTAAGCAGGATAATCTGGTCCCGGATCTCTGCAGCCAGTTCAAAATCCAGCGCTTTGGCAGCTTCCCGCATTTTCTTTTCCAGGGATTTGATCTGTTTATCCAGGGATTTTCCAGTCAGTTTTCTTGCTTTCTTCTTATCGTATGCGGTATTTTCATCCTCTTCCGCAATTTTTGTCAGTTTAATCAGGTCCACGACCTTTTTCTGGATGGTTTTGGGAATAATACCATGCTGTTCATTGTACGCCTGTTGCTTGTGCCGTCTCCGATTAGTCTCACTGATGGCCCGTTCCATGGACCCGGTTATCCGGTCCGCATACATAATGACCCGGCCATGTTCATTACGGGCCGCCCGGCCTATGGTCTGGATCATGGCGGTGTCACTGCGCAAAAAGCCTTCTTTATCCGCATCCAAAATCGCAATTAGAGAAACTTCCGGCATATCCAGCCCTTCCCGCAGCAAGTTAATACCCACCAGCACGTCAAATTTTCCTGCCCGCAGGTCATGAATAATCTCTGCCCGCTCAATCGTAGCAATATCCGAGTGCAGATAACGGACTCGGACACCGCTGGTGGCCAAATACTCCGTCAAGTCTTCCGCCATTTTTTTCGTAAGGGTAGTCACCAGAACCCGCTCTTTTTGTCCCGTAATTTTATGAATTTCACCCAAAAGGTCATCAATCTGCCCGGTAATGGGGCGGACTTCAATCACCGGATCCAACAACCCCGTAGGACGGATGATCTGTTCTACCACTTGATCCTCCGTTTCCATCTCGTAGGGGCCGGGCGTAGCAGATACATAAATCGCCTGTCCCCGAGCTTTTTGAAATTCGTCAAAGGTCAGCGGCCGGTTATCAAGGGCTGATGGCAGACGGAACCCATATTTTACCAGCTGTTCTTTTCGGCTTCGATCTCCGGCGTACATGGCACGCAACTGTGGCAATGTCACGTGACTTTCATCGATTACGGTGAGAAAATCCTTAGGAAAATAGTCCACCAGGGTAAACGGAGGCTCCCCTGGTTTACGCCCGGTCAGATGCCGGGAATAATTCTCAATACCGCTGCAATAGCCCAGTTCCTGCATCATTTCCAGGTCATAATTGGTGCGTTGCTCTAACCGCTGGGCTTCCAAAAGCTTATTTTCACTGTGTAATTCCTTTAACCGCTCGTTCAGTTCCTGCCGGATATCTTTCCTGGCCCGCTCCATATTTTCATCACTGGTCACATAATGGCTGGCAGGAAAAATGGCCACATGGCTGCGCCGGTCCACTACATCCCCGTTTAGCGCATCAATTTCCGTAATGCTGTCCACTTCGTCGCCAAATAACGCAATCCGGATCCCATGTTCTCCATAGCTGGAGGGAATCACTTCAATCACGTCCCCCCGTACCCGGAAGCTCCCCCGCTCCAGCACCAAATCATTCCGGTTGTAGCGGTTTTTTACCAGTTTTTCCAAAATTGCATCCCGATCCACCTGCTGCCCCACCCGTAGACTGAGTACGCTGTCATAGTAATCCTTCGGCGCACCCAGTCCGTAAATACAAGACACCGAAGCCACCACAATCACGTCCCGCCGCTCAAAGAGGGCACTGGTAGCAGAGTGCCGCAGTTTATCGATTTCGTCGTTAATGGACGAATCTTTTTCTATATAGGTATCGGTAGCGGGGATATACGCTTCCGGCTGGTAATAGTCATAGTAGGACACAAAATATTCCACTGCGTTTTCTGGAAAAAACTCCTTAAATTCACTGCACAGCTGCGCTGCCAGAGTTTTATTGTGGGCAATCACCAGGGTCGGCTTCTGCACTTTTTGAATCACTTGGGCAATGGTATAGGTTTTACCTGTTCCCGTAGCTCCAAGCAACACTTGTGTGTGCAGGCCGTTTTCCACACCTTTGGCTAGCTTGGCAATGGCTTCCGGCTGATCCCCCGCCGGGGCAAAAGGGGCATGTATAGTAAATTTCATTAACTTCTCCTCATGCAATCCTCTCTGGGATTAACTGCTTGCACTAACGATTCACGCTAAATATCTTTCATTATATCACATTTGCAAAAGTCCGTTCGTTCTTCCATGATTTGACTCAATAGTCTAGCAAGATGGTTGTTTTAATGGTATAATTTACAAGTCGTTATAACTTACGTATCCATGTAGCAAGGAGATGTTCCATGCAACACCCATTGAAAAAAGTATTACTGGGGGGCTTTCTGTTCCTGTCTCTTTTGACAGCAAGTGCAGAAGCCAGCCCCAAAATTTTGTATGTTCCGCTGGATAACCGGCCCGTCTGCCTTGAATATACAGCAGATACTGCCAAGGCAGCAGGGTATCCTCTCACCACGCCGCCAGTAAAAGATTTGTCCGACCACCGGGGCAGTGGAGACAACGAGGCTTTGTGGAAATGGCTGGAAGAGAATGCACCCCACGCAGATGCCGCTATTTTATCCACGGACAGCCTGAATTATGGTGGTTTAGTAGCCTCCAGACGGCACCACCATCTGGAAAAATACCTGAAAGACAAAGTGAACCGCCTGGTCAAACTGAAAAAGGATAATCCAGGGCTTAAAATTTATGCTTTCAGCACCATTATGCGCACGCCCCAGCAAAGCATTGGAAAGGTGGAGCCGGATTATTACCAGACCTATGGCCCCATTATCTTTAAGCTTTCCCAATTGCAGGACAAAGAAGACCAAAACGGCTCTTTGACCTACCCGGAGGTACAAGAACGGCAAAGACTGCTGGCACAAATCCCCGCCAAGATTTTTCAGGATTGGCGGACCAGACGGCTGATGAATTTCCAAACCAACAAGCGCCTAATTCGCTTGTGCCAAAACGGAGTTTTTCATTATCTGGCTCTTGGCAAAGATGATGATGCTCCCTTGTCCCAGACCCATATGGAAGCCCGTCATCTGCAGTATGTGGGCAGCGGCATTACCCAGAATCGCTTCCAGATCCTACCGGGCGTGGATCAAATCGGTATGCTTTTAATCACCCGTGCCATCAATGAACTGCGGGGGGACAAGCCCAAAATTTATAGCACCTTTGCACCCGGTGCAGGAGGCTCCACAGTACCACCCTATTCGGATGAAACAGCAGAACAGTCCGTACACAATCAGATTATTGCCAGCGGCTCCCAAGAGATATCCCACCTGAACCAGGCCGATTTAATTTTTGCGGTCAATACTTCAGAAGATGGCGTAGGGAGGGATTCCACATCCGACAACAATGCCCCCTACCCCAGCAAGAACAACCGTGCTTTTGCCCGTGACATCGCCGGCTGGGAAAAGCAAAAGCCGGTAGCACTGGCAGATATTTCCTATGCCAATGGTGCAGATAACGGGTTTATGCTGGCACTTACCGATGCCAAAGCCCTCCTGGGCCTCACCGCCTATTCCGGCTGGAACACCGCGGACAACAGCATTGGATTTGCCCTCAGCCAGGGAATCCTCAGCGAATTGATGAAAAAAAATCCCGCTGCCCGGGAAAAATTGCTTAAAACCCGCCTTTTAGACGACTGGATTTACCAGGCCAACGTACGCTATCGCATCAGCCTGCTGATAGAACAGGAAGATTTCAAGCTAAAGTACGATCTGGGTAAATACTACAACAAAATTTTAAGTGCCACCAACCGATTGATGCATCAATACGTGTCGGACGAACCCACCTTAAAAGGAACTTCCTATTTCATGGAGTTCCCCTGGAACCGGATGTTTGAAGTGGACGTAAAAGTAAAGTAATGTAAAGTAAAGGAGACTCCCATGGCAAAAAACAGCTCTTTCGACATTGTTTCTCAATTGGACATGCAGGAACTGGATAATGCACTGAACCAGACTCGCAAGGAAATCTCCCAACGGTATGATTTCCGTGGCAGCACCGCCTCCATTGAACTGACAGAAGATGGTTTAAAAGTAGCCGCAGAAGATGAATACAAGCTGGGTGCCGTTTTGGATATGCTGCGCCAGCGCATGGCAAAAAGAGGCCTATCTCTCCGCGCCCTGGAACCTGGCAAGGTAGAACCGGCTGCCAAAGGCACTGTGCGCCAGACGGTAAAATTAAAACAAGGAATCGACAAGGATACCGCAAAAAAGATCATCGCTGCCATTAAAGCCAGCAAACTGAAAGTCACCACCCAGCAGCAGGACAATCAGGTCCGGGTCTCTGGGCCGAAAAAAGATGACCTGCAAGCAGTCATCCAACTAATGAGAAGCCAAGATTTTGGTATTGACCTGCAATTTATCAATATGCGCTAAGACACGCAAAAAAGAAAACCGTCCTGCACACATTGTGGGACGGTTCTTTTATATTCGATTGATGTATTTAGATAAGGTACGGCAAAAAGGTTGTGGCAAGGCCCAAGAAAATAAAGAAGCCACACACATCCGTTGCTGTAGTAATAAAAATACTGGAAGCCACGGCCGGGTCAAAATCAAGGGCTTTCAAGATCACCGGCACCAAAAAGCCTACCAAGCTGGCAATAATCAAGTTACAAACCATGGCGATGCACATAATCACGCCCAGCATACTATTGCCCTGCAGGAAGGTAATGGCAGTACCTGCTACCACACCGTTGATCAGGCCATCAATAAACCCTACGTCAACACCTCGCAGGATGCGTTTTCCGTTGCCGTGAATTTTTATATCTCCCAAAGCAATCCCACGCACCACCACAGCCAGGGTTTGTGTTCCAGCATTGCCTCCCATACCAGCCACAATCGGCATCGCTGCCGCAAGGGCTACCACCTGGGAAATCGTATCTTCAAACAAAGCTACAATCGCCGATGCCAAAAAAGCTGTTGCCAGATTCACCAGCAGCCAAGGTAAGCGCATCCGAACACTTTCCAAAACGGCGCTGTCCACATCTTCTTCTTTGTTGACACCACCCATTTTCAAAATATCTTCGGTGTTTTCCTCCTGGATAACATCGATGATATCGTCTACGGTGATAATTCCCAGCATCCCTTTGCGTTTATTCACAACAGGCACAGCATGCAAATCGTATTTGGAAACCAGCATGGCGACGTCTTCCTGGTCGGCTTCTGCCTCCACACTGATGACATGGTCCTCCATAATATTCTGGAGGGTATCCCCGTTGTCTGCCACTAGGAGTTCCCGCAGGGACACCGTACCCACCAGCTGTTTTTTCTCGTTAGTGACATAGAGAATATTGATTTCTTCCGTTTTAGGAGCGATTTCTTTTACTTTTTCCAGCGCCTGGCTTACTGTCAGTGTGCTTTTCAGGGAAATATACTCAGTGGTCATAATCCCGCCGGCAGTATTTTCATCATACTGCAAGAGGTTCCGAATCACCTGCTGATCACTGCGTTTCATCAGGTTGACCAGTTCTTTCCGCCGATTGGCGGGCATATCCCCCAAAATGTCTACGATATCGTCCTTGGACATATGCTGGAAAATTTCCAAGCATTTACGGGCACTAAACAGTTTCATGATCCGTACCTGGATCTCATCATCAGCCTGTTCAATGATGGTAGCCAATTGTTCATTGGTTAGAAGGTCTGCCAAAAACAGGATATTGCTGTCGCTGGCTTCTTCCAAGGCATAGGCCAAATCTATTGGATGGGCATCTTCCATTAGAAGCGCTACTTCTTTAGCATCCCGGTGATTAAGTGCCCGAATTAGTTTGCTTTCCACCTGAGCTTCCAGGTGCTCCTGTTTTTCCTCCAGGTCTTCCAATCTTTCTTCCGACATCTTCAACTCTCCCTTCTTGGATTTTTCTCGCAAATCCGCCAGAAGGGATCGCTGCTACTTGTGCATCAGCGTTCCCCCTTATTTTCTGGACAAACTAACGTCATCGGAGGAGAGCCATCCTACGGCGCCGTCAAAACGGATACACAGATTGTACACCTTATTTTCAATGGTATTGCGTTGCTGGTTGATGGGCACAAAAATCGTTCCTTTGGGGTAAAAGCCCAGTGTCAAGCTATCCTTGCCCGGTTCCGCATAAAAGGGGACCCCATTTTTACGGGTCACCATAATAATCTGGCTTTGCTGGTACTTGTCTTCCGTGCTGGTGGCAAAAGTACTGCTAGGCAATACAGCAGCCCCTAGGGTAACGACTGCAGAGAATAACAACATTGAGAAAAATTTGTTTTTCATGGCGCACCATCCTCCCCCAGGCTTATACCACCTGGAAAATATAGAATTTCAAGTAATCGGTTTCTGGAACATTGTACAATATAGGGTGATCCGGAGCCTGCTGTCTGGCTTCCACCTGCCGCAGGGATACAGCCGCATCATGGGCCGCTTCCTGGAGCATGGTCACAAAGTATTCGCTTTTCATAAAATGGCTGCAGCTGCAGGTGGCCAAATAGCCGCCACGGGGCAGGAGTTTCATGGCCTTCGTGTTAATTTCTTTGTAGCCTTTAAATGCATTTTTTACGGTATGACTACTTTTGGTAAAGGCGGGCGGGTCCAAAATAATAAAATCAAAGGGATGTTTGTGGGTTTCTGCCTGCTGTGTCAGGTAGTCAAATACATTGGCCTCCACAGTTTCGATTTTCTCCGCAACCCCGTTTAGTGCAAAATTAACACGGGCTTGTGCCAGCGCATCCCCGGAGATATCCACCGCCGTTACAGAAGCGGCCCCACCTTTTGCCGCATTTAAGGCAAAGGGCCCTGTATGGGTAAAACAGTCTAATACATGTTTACCGTGACAAATCCGGGACACGGCCAATCGGTTGTATTTCTGATCTAAAAAATAACCGGTCTTTTGCCCATTCACCACATCCACCTGATAGTGCAGCCCGTTTTCCGTAATCACCGGTTTTAAATCCTGCTCAGTCAGGGTACTCCCAAAAATAGCGGCAATGCCCTTATTTTCCTCCATGCCTTCCAGTTCCCGGATTTTTACGTCGTTGCGTTCATAGACTCCCTTGATGGTCTCCCCCATCTCTCGAAGGATCTTAAGTAGCAAGGAAAAAATCATGGTTTTTCGCTGTTCCAGCCCCAAGGAAAGCACTTGGGCAACCAATACATCCCCAAACCGGTCCACGGTCAAACCTGGGAATCCGTCAGCTTCCCCAAAAATCAGGCGACAACAGGTAAAATCTGCGCCGGGCATCACCGTTTTCCGATACTCTACCGCATAGCGCAAACGACGTTCGTAAAAGGCCTCGTCAAATTGATCGTTGGCATTGGTAGAAAGGATCCGGATACGAATTTTGGAACGATCGTTGATCCAGCCCGTCCCAATATATTTTCCTTTTTCACTGACCACATCCACCAGCTCTCCATTTTGGGGCATACCAGAAAGAGTGGTAATTTCATCAGCAAAAACCCAGGGATGTCCTCCCCGGGCAGCTCGTTCCCCTTTTTGGGTCACAGTAGCCTGGATGTACCTGCGCATACTCGTATCCTTCCCTTTCCTCAAAGATATGATTTTATTTTACCATAGGAAACGTTCAATTGAAACAAAAAAGCAGTTTTCTTTGCCTTCTTCATAAGATATACTAAAACCATGCAGGAGGGTGCACGATTATGGAATACCAAAAGATTGTAAAAGCAGTTTTTGAAAATCGTCCCAATCGGTTTATCGCCCATGTACGAATCAACGGCGAACAAAAACGAGTGCATGTAAAAAATACTGGCCGTTGTAAAGAATTATTGGTGCCGGGGTGCACGGTGTATTTATCCCAAAGCGATAATCCCGCCCGCAAAACAGCTTATGACCTTGTCACCGTGCAAAAAGGCAGTCGCCTGATCAATATGGATGCCCAGGCGCCCAATGTAGCTGTCAAAGAATGGCTGGAAGCTGGCGGGCTTGCCGGCACGACAAGAATCCGCCCAGAATTTACGTATGATCATTCCCGCTTTGATTTTTATCTGGAACGAAATGGACGCAAAGCATTTTTAGAAGTTAAAGGCGTCACGTTGGAAGAAAATGGCATTGTCTATTTCCCGGATGCCCCTACCCTAAGAGGAACCAAGCATCTTCAAGAGCTTGTAAAGGCAAAAGCAGAAGGCTATGATGCCTATATTTTTCTCTGCATCCAGATGGAAAACGTGGATCATTTCGAGCCCAATCGCCGGACAGATCCGGATTTTGCAGATGCCTTGTGGGCAGCACAAAACAGCGGTGTAAAAATTCTGGCCTATGACTGCAAGGTAACACCTAACAGTATGCGCATTGGTAAAAAAATAGAGGTACGGCTTTAAACCGTACCTCTATTTTTTTACTCTGCGGGAAAAGTACCGTTCCAGACAATATCCCGATAATTTTTTTGATCTGTGGCTCCTTCGGTAGAAAAGCATAGGATACGAGAATCAGCTCCCAGTCCCAATCCTTTTTTGAAGGCACAAAGCGCAGGATTTTCCAGTACCTCCACGGCAAAGCCAGTGGTAGAAGCACCGCTTTCTCCGGAAATAACACGAGCATCATCTCCCAAGGGTGCCCCCAATACTCGCATGCCTTTCGCCGCTACCCAGTCCGGCATGGACACAAAATGCTCCGCATGGGCATGAAGTTCTTCCCAGCCAATGGTACAAGGTTCGCCACAGGCAAGGCCTGCCATAATAGTATGCAAGTCACCGGTAACAGGATGCAGCGTACCGTCATCGGCTAAAGCCGTACGATAAATACAATCCGCTTGGTCCGGTTCTACAATGGTAATCACCGGTTTTTGCGTTTTATAATATTCTGCAAAAAATCCGGTAAGTGCCCCACTCATGGCCCCTACACCCGCTTGGAGAAAAATATGCGTGGGCGGCTGCTGCAGTTTTTCCACCGCTTCCAAGGCCATAGTCATGTAGCCTTCCATAATCCAGGTAGGAATCTTCTCATACCCTGGCCAAGCCGTATCTTGCACCAAGGGCCAGCCATGGCTTTCCGCCACTTGCCTGGCATGACGAACCGTATCATCGTAATTTAAATCCGTGATAGAAGATTCCGCCCCCAACGCCTGGATATTCTGCAACCGTTCCAAAGCACTGCCCTTAGGCATAAACACCATGCTTTTTACCCCCAGACAATGGGCTGTCCAGGCAATACCCCGACCATGATTTCCATCAGTGGCCGTAACAAAGCACAGATCTTTAATTTTTTCGTGAATCTCCGGGCGCTGCAATTTGGTAAAAGTCAGTTCTTCAATCGGTAGCGCTAGTTTGTCCGCCAGATAGCTGGCGATACAAAAACTTCCTCCCAACCCCTTAAACGCGTTGAGTCCGAAACGATAACTTTCATCTTTCACATAAAAGGAGGTAACGCCCAAATCGGCAGCCAGATTTTTTAAATCGATAAGGGGCGTGGGCGCATAACCAGGAATACTTTCATGAAAGTGCCGGGCTGTATCTGCCACAGAAAGCGTAAACTTTGTGTCCCACCCGCTTTTTCCAGTAGGTTTTCGCGTAATCAGCTGTATAGTTCCCATTTTCTGCCTCCTAATCGGTCAGCCGTTCTTTCACAAGCTCCGCCCAAAATTCTGCGCCTTTTTCCAAAATATCGTCATTGTAATCAAAGATGTTCTGGTGTAAGGAGATATTGCCGGTTTTCTTCTTTCCACTTCCCAGGAGCAAAAAGCAGCCGGGAACATGTTTCAGATAGGCGGCAAAGTCTTCGGAAGCCATCCATGGCTCACAGGCGCCATCCACGTTCTCTGCACCAAAAATATGCTGAGCTGCTTGTACCGCTGTTTTAACGCATTGCGTCGCATTAACCACGGGATAGAATTCATGGGTGTACGTAAATTCGCAACCGGCGTGATTCATACGGCAAACACCTTCTACAATATCCCGCATTCTCTCTTCTACCAGCTGCTGGTCCTTCTCTGTAGTTGTTCTGGCATCGCCCCGTACGGTTACGTGGGTAGGGATGGCATTGTGGGCGCCGTCGGTCTCAATCTCTGTACAGGATACCACAACGGGCCGCTGCGGCGCCGCATTCCGGCTGACAATCGTTTGGAGAACCAAATAAATTTCCGCAAAGCTGGCCAGAGGATCATTTCCCTCATGAGGACTGGACGCATGCCCTCCTTTGCCGGTAATGGTAAAGGAAAAATCATCTTCACTAGAAGCCACGCCGCCTACCCGGGTATGGATGGTTCCCGCCGGGAGAAAAGGCGCATTGTGGAGCCCGTAAATTTCATCTACGGGAAAACGTTCAAACAGTCCATCATCAATCATGGCCTGGGCCCCACGGCCAGGTTCTTCTGCTGGTTGGAAAACAAAACGCACCGTGCCACTAAAATTTTTCCGTTCAGCCAGCAGTTTTGCCGCTCCCAAAAGGGTCGTAGTATGGCCATCGTGTCCGCACCCGTGCATTCTCCCAGGGTTCTGAGATACGTGATCATGCTGGCTCATCTCTTGGATCGCCAAGGCATCCATATCCGCCCGAATGCCGATGATGTCTTTTCCTGTTCCGCATCGCAGCGTCCCCACAACACCCGTTTTTCCCACATGTTCCGTGACTTCAATGCCCCAGGAACGCATTTCCTTAGCCACAAGTTCCGGTGCCGTTTTTTCTTCAAAGGCAATTTCCGGATGCTGATGCAGATAATGCCGCCACGCTACCAGTTGTTCCTTAAATTCCATATTGCTCACCTCGTAACCCCTCGTCTGCGCAAAACAGGCCTTTTCACTTGCTATTGAGATCCGTCAAATCCATTTTGGTAATATCTTGGGTATAATCCCATTGCGGATGGTCTTCTGTTTTCCATTTGATCCCATAGTCCTTCAGGACATAGGCCACGTACTTGGATAGGCCAATCAACGCAATGACATTAAAGAATACCAAGAAGGCGCTGGCAAAATCCACCAAATCCCATACCATCTGTACAGGCGCCACCGCACCAATGATGATCAAGATACAACTAAGTACCCGGTATCCTAGTACCAGTGGTTTTTTCACAGGGACAAGTGCCATCAAGTTAACTTCTCCGTAATAAATATCTGCCAATAGCGTGGTAAAGCCAAACAAAAACATGGCTAGGAACACAATCCAGCGGCCGACACTGCCCAAATTGGCTTCAAAAGCAGTCTGTGTCAAGGCAATCCCTGTCTCCCCAGTACCCATGGCCCCGGATAAAAGAATACAGAACGCCGTGCAGCTACAAATAATAATGGTGGTAATGAATGTCCCCAGCATCGCCGCAAAGCCCTGGTTTACCGGATGAGGCACAACCGCAGAAGCATGCATACTAGGAGCCGTACCATTACCGGCATCATTGGAAAATAGTCCACGGGCTACGCCGTAGCGGAAAGCTTGCTTCATCGTATACCCAGCAACACCGCCGGCAGCACTTTTCATGCTAAACGCCTGGGTAAAAATAGTTTCCAGCATACCGGGCAGCATGTCCCCATGGGTCACCACTACAAAAATTGCCATCAATAAATACCCTAGAGCCATAAAGGGAACGATGAAGGAGGCCACTTCAGAAAGGCGTTTAATCCCGCCAAAGATGACAAGCCCAACTACAATGACCAGGCAAATTCCCGCCAAAAGCGGAGAGATCGGTGCCACACCCGTGAGCGCAATGGAAATGGAATTGCTCTGAATCATCACGTAAAAGAACCCGATCCCCACCAGAAGACTGATGGAAAACAGTACAGACAACAATTTGCTGTGCAAGCCTTTTTCCATGTAATAGGCCGGGCCACCGCGATATGTGCCATCAGGATTTTTCACCCGGAATAGCTGTGCCAATACAGCTTCCGCAAAGCTGATGGGCATGCCTAGCACCGCCGTCATCCACATCCAGAAAATTGCCCCTGGACCCCCTGAAGCAAGGGCCGTTGCCACACCTACCAGGCTGCCAGTTCCGACCTGTCCTCCGACCGCTGCGCACAGTGCTGCAAACCCAGATACGGATCCTGGCGCTTTTTGACTACTTTGCATACTGCAACGGAGATTGCCAAACAGACGGGTAAAATACCGGAGCTGCGGAAAATGCAGACGCAAGGTATAGAAAAGGTTCTATAATAAATGTTGGGGTCTTGTGGACGTTTACCTTCACAAAACCC
>DXYB01000029.1 GCA_019416065.1 Acidaminococcus sp.
GTTTTGTGAAGGTAAACGTCCACAAGACCCCAACATTTATTATAGAACCTTTTTTGAACTGTTCCCAGAAGATGACTGCAAACATGGCGGTCATTACAAAAGAAAGTCCTTTGGTATTAAAGTGCAGCCAGCTGCCCAAAAGTCCCCCCATGGCCGCCCCACTGACCCAGTACAGGTAATCTAGAAAAGAAATCCATAGCATGAACCAGCCACGATCCACACCCGGCGGGGGCTCTGTAGTATATTCGAGGGAAAACGTCTCATCGCACAGAAAAAATATTAATAGCGGCTTTTTCCAACCCATCCCTTTGAACCGATCCAAGAGGGCAATCCCGTAAAAAAGATGCCGAGCTTGGATCAAAAACGCCATAATAAAGGTCTGCAGCGGGGCAAACGGCGCCAGCAGCATGGATACCGCCACAAATTCCAGGCTGCCGCCAAAAATGGTCATGGCCATAAGCATGGGGTACCAGAAGGAAAACCCTTCGCTGTGCATCAGCATCCCATAGGCAAAGGCCAAAAACCAGAAGCCTGCAAAAATCGGCAGGGTATAGGGAAAAGCGGCTAAAAATGCTTTACGTATCATCTTCGCGCCTTATATATTCCGCCGGGACAGCTGCTCCACCGGTTCCGGGGTGGGCGTGAAGCGGGGCGTACCGTCCGTATTTAAAAAACTAAGGGCATAGGCCACGCCCATAGCCGCTCCATACATGAGACCCCGTTCATCCATATCAAATTCAGGGGTATGGTGGTTGGCACCGCATCCCATTTCTGCGTTGGCAATGCCCGTAAAGGCTAAAATGCCGGGCCACAATTGCAGCATGAGAGCAAAAGATTCGGAGGCCATCCAAGGAGCTGGGGTAATAAGTGCCTCCGGGGATATGGCGTCTGCTACCGCTTTTTGCCCCAGGGCGGCGCAGTCTGGATTATTTTGCACTTCATAGAGCGCTTCTGGCATGTGGAGAATTTTTGCCTGGCACTGGTAGGTATCCGCCGTGTTCTTAAGGGTTTTCTTTAGAAATTCCTCAAAGGGATGCCCGGCCTTTTCGTAGCTGAAAAAACGGGCCGTGCCGCCAAAATCCAGCATGCCAGGGATGACATTGTATTTTTCCCCAGCTTTTACATAGCCCAGGGAAATGGTGAGACAGGAAAAAGGATCCACTTCCCGCATGCGAAAGGCATTGAGCTGCTGGTACAAATCGGTGAAGCAGTCCATGGGGTTATTGGCAAGATCCGGCCTGGCACCGTGTCCAAATTTTCCTTGCAGCCGCACCTCAAAACCCAGTCCGCCTGCCATCGCGGCACCGGGAAGAATGGCTACTTTGCCGGCGGGAATATCCCAGCGCACATGGGTGGCGTAGCAGCCATCAATGGGTAGTCCCAAATCTTTGACCAGATAGGGCAGGAGATTTTGGATATCCCCGCTTTCTTCTTCCCCCCGCTCAAAACAGAGCAGGATTTTCCCTTTAAAGGCGTCCTTGTGTGCCTGAAAGATCTGGGCCGCCGTCAGCAGCATGGCCATATGCCCGTCGTGCCCGCAGGCGTGGGAATAGCCTGGCCGTTTGGATACGCAGCATTTTGCCTGTTTCAGGTTCTTAGGGTTTTCTGCAATAGGAAGTGCATCCGTATCCGCCCGCATGAGCAAGGTCTTGCCGGGTTTGCCGCTATCTATAATGCCCAAAAGGCCCCCGTCTTTTACGTTGATGGTAGGGATCCCCAATTGTTTTAAATAGTTTTCCAAAAACGCAATGGTGTCAATTTCCGCATTGCTGGGTTCTGGATTTTCATGAAGATACCGGCGCAGCCGCACGGTCTCAGGAAATAGTTCTCTGGCACATTGTAAAATATTCATCCGTATTGCCTGATCCTTTCTTTTTGTGTGCACACAGTATAGCATACTTTTACAGTGGGAATCCATGCATTGCCGCGAAAAAATGAAAATTTTCCCGATGGCAGTTTTGCTCCTTTTGTGGCGGAATGTTCATTTGCTAAGAGCCGGGTAAATAGCATATAATAAGAAAATAAAACAAAGGAGGATCATCCATGGGCGGACATGTAATCGGACTCTTGCACACCATCATCTGGCTGGATGTGCTGGATATTCTGGTGGTGGCATTTTTCTTAAATAAATTGTACCAGATGCTGAAAAATACCCGGGCGGCTTCCCTGGTAAAGGGGCTCTTAATGCTGGTAGCCATTACTTTTATCAGCAAGTGGCTGAATTTGTATGTCATCAACTGGCTTTTGGAAAAATTTATGACCATGTTGATGTTTGCACTGCCAGTGGTGTTCCAGCCGGAACTGCGCCGTGCGCTAGAGCAGATCGGGCGGGGAAAGCTGTTCCGTCGCAGCACGGTCTTAAATGAAATCCAGGTGGAAACCATGTTGGAAGCGGTGGCCACCACGGCGGATGATCTGAGTCGACGAAAAATCGGGGCGCTGATTGTATTTGAACGGGAAACAGGACTGGGGGATTATATTGAGACTGGGATTCCCATTGACGGCCTGATTTCCACAGCACTCTTTGAAAATATTTTTATTCCCAATACACCCCTCCATGATGGGGCCGTAATCATCCGAGGCGACCGGATTGCCGCAGCTAGCTGCCTGCTGCCGCTGACAGAAGCCCGGAACCTTTCCCAGGAACTGGGGACCCGTCACCGGGCGGCCATCGGACTATCAGAGCAGACGGATGCCCTGATCCTGGTGGTGAGTGAGGAAACCGGCGCCATTTCCCTGGCACGTGGCGGGGGGCTGCAGCGGTATTTGACTCATCAGGACGTAAAAGATTTGCTGCGGCCTACCATGGTGCAGCCCATCTTGAACTGGAAAGACCGGATTAAGGCCAAATTCAGCCATCTCCGTGGCAAAGACCGGGACGATGATAAAGGAGGCGGCAAGGCATGAACCAATACAACAAAGACAAAACGAGACAAAGCCGGCTCTCTTACTGGATGACCTGGCTGATGTGCGTCTTGTGCGCCCTGGTGCTGTGGGTCTATGTGATGAATGAACAAAACCCCATTACCACAAAAATTTTCCGGGTGCCCCTAAAGGCAGAGAACCTGGCGGAAGATATGGTGGTAAAGGATATGCCGGAAACCGTGAACGTGAAAATCAGCGGGACCCGGTCCCAGATTGCTGCCTTGCGGGAAGGCGATATCCAGGCGTATGTTGATTTTACGGATGCGCCGAAAGGACAAAATGGCTACAATGTCCAGGCCCGGACCCGTATGGGGGAAGTTACGGAAATTTCTCCCAGCGTGCTCCAGCTGGAAACGGACGCCTTGACCGCAAAAAACTTTACGGTGGAGCCCCGGATTGTGGGGGTGCCCAATAGCGGCATTACCGTCAGCCAGATGGCGCTTTCTCCTGAACAGGTGACCGTCAAGGGAGCCAGTTCCCGGATTGCCCAGGTGGACAAGGTGATCGTCATGGTGGATATCAGTAACCATGATCAGAATTTTACCGCCGAAGCCACCACGGTGGCGGTGGACCGCACCGGACGGGAAATGTATGATGTGAAAGTCGAGCCGACCAAGGTTACGGCGACGGTGACTGTGGTGCGGCAGCTGGGGACCAACGATTTCCCGGTGAAAGCGGATATGAGCGGCTCGCTGCCCGCTGGCGTAGAAATTGAAAGCATTAAAATCACACCGTCTTCTGTTCGGCTCACCGCAGAGCCTAAAGTCCTGGGCGGCATTAAGGAAATCCTCACAGCGCCCATTGTGCTGGACAATGTAACCAGTGACGTGCAGCTGAAGATGCCGCTGCAGATTCCTGACCAGGTCCTGGCAGATGAACACAGTGTACTGGTGGATATTACGCTGAAAAAATCGCAGGAGGCAGGGAACCGTCATGCAGGTACAAATTAATAACCTACGGGTAGGATTGGACAATACCCAATCCTTGTCGGCGCTGGTGAGCCACAAATTCCATGTGCCGCTTGAAGCGGTACGCTCTTTACAGGTGCTGCGCAAAGCGGTGGATGCCCGGCATAAAAATTCGATTTGCTTTGTGTACCATGTGTGTGTGGATGTTGACCTTGCGCCCCATGCCATGGAGAAATTGCTCCAGCATCCCCAGGTGCGTCCCTTTGTGGTGGAAAAAGAACCGGAAGTGCGTAGGGGGACGGAGCCTCTTTTTGGTCGCCCGGTGGTGATTGGACTGGGCCCGGCGGGCCTTATGGCGGCGCTGGAACTTTCCCGTCACGGCTACGCGCCGCTTGTGGTAGAACGGGGACGGGATTTGGCCCGCCGGGTCAAGGACGTGGAAACGTTCTGGAAAACCGGGAAACTGGACCCAGTGAGCAATGTGCAGTTTGGTGCGGGGGGCGCGGGTACGTTTTCTGATGGGAAACTGACCACCCGGGTGAATGATCCTATCTTGGGCCATATTCTCCGGACGTTTGTGCAAGCAGGAGCCCCGGAAGAAATCCTTACAGAACAAAAACCCCATGTAGGCACGGACAAACTGCGCCTTTTGGTGACAGGGCTGATTCACCAAATCAAAAATCATGGGGGCACTATCCGTTACGAAACGCAGGTGACGGATTTTCGCATGGAAGAAGGCAAGGGACTGACGGCGGTGGAACTGAATCACAAAGAGTGGGTACCCACCAATGCAGTGATTCTTGCCTGTGGGCATTCTGCCCGGGATACCTATGAGACCCTGCTCAAACGAAAAATCCACATGGAAGCCAAATCCTTTGCCATTGGGGTACGGGTAGAGCACAAACAGGAGCTGATCAACCAGGCCCAGTACGGAAAATTTGCTCGCCATCCTAAGCTGGGGGCGGCGGATTATACCCTGATTCACCACGACGAAAAAACAGGTCGTACGGTGTATTCTTTCTGCATGTGTCCCGGAGGACAAGTTGTGGCGTCGGCGTCTGAAGTAGGAGGCCTTGTGGTGAATGGGATGAGCCCCTTTCGACGGGATACAGGCCTAGCCAACAGCGCCCTGGTGGTGAATGTAACGCCGGAAGATTTTCCCTCGGGAGTACTGGGCGGCATGGAATTTCAGCGTAAGTATGAGAAGCTGGCGTATACCGTCAGTAAGGATTACCGGGCACCGGCGCAAACCACCAAAAGTTTCCTCCATCACCTGCCGCCTGATTTACAGGTGAATTTCCGCCCCAGCTACCGGCCGGGCCTTGTGGCAGCGGATCTGCATACGATTTTGCCGGGATTTGTTTGCGAAGCCTTGGAACACGGGCTGGATGCCTTTGACCACAAAATTCACGGTTTTTGTACCCAGGGCCTTATGATCGGTGTAGAGACGAGAACCAGTGCGCCGCTGCGCATTGTCCGCAAAGAAAACGGGGAAAGCGTGAATTGCCCCGGCCTGTATCCTACGGGAGAAGGGGCCGGGTATGCAGGGGGCATTATGAGTGCTTCCCTCGACGGGTACCATCAAAGTCACCGGGTGATGACACGCTTTGGCCCGCCTGTGGTATAATAAGATATTCAAAAACATTTTTTGGTTAGGAGATGCTTGTATGGAAAACGTGATGATTACCGGGCACAAGAACCCGGATACCGATTCTATTTGTTCCAGCCTCAGCTATGCGTTTATTAAAAAGGCGCTGGGCGAAGATGTGACAGCCTGCCGTGCCGGGGCTGTGAACGCGGAGACGCAGTTTGTCCTGGACTACTGGAAGGTAGAGCCCCCTGTTTTGGTAGAGCAGGTGGAAAAAGGACAAAAAGTCATCCTGGTAGACCACAACGAAGCGGCCCAGGCCGTGGATGGCCTTGCAGATGCCGAGATTACAGAGATTGTGGATCACCATCGGTTGGGAGGACTCTCTACGGCGGCACCGCTTTTTGTACGGATCCAACCGGTAGGGTGCACCTCCACAATTTTGTATCAGATGAGCGTGGAAAAAAATGTGAAGCTGTCCAAAGAAATTGCGGGCTTGTTATTGTCTGCCATTAGTTCCGATACCCTGTATTTCAAGAGTCCGACCACCACCCAAGCAGATCGGGAGGCAGTGGCTGCTCTGGCTACCATCGCAGGCCTCACGGATCCAGAAGCCTATGCCTTGGAAATGCTCCAGGCGGGCAGTGCCATCAACTCCATGACGGCGGAAGAAATCACCCACGGGGATATGAAAGAGTTTGACTTCTCCCAGGGCAAGGTGACTGTTGCCCAGGTGAATGTGATGGACGGGGAAAAAGCCAAAGCCAAATGGCCGGAATTGCAGCAGGCTTTGGATGCCATGGTGCAAAAGGGTGAAGCCGATACGTCCTTACTAATGGTGACCGATATTATGTCCGAGGTGACTGAATTGCTCTGGTCTGGCAAGAACAAGGACGTACTGGACAAGGCATTTGGTAAAGGGGAAGCCGATGGGCATTACCATCTGCCGAAGGTACTATCCCGTAAGAAACAAATCGTACCCCCTTTGACCAACGCTTTTAAAGGCGAATAAACACATACTGAGAAAAGACTGGCGGCGGGCTGTAAAGCTCGCCGCTAAAACTTTTCCGCAGCAACTCCTTTTCCAGAGAACGCAAAAAATTCTGAAAGCTATTGCACAGCACCCTTTAAATACGGTACAATATTTTTAACGATACACACAGGAGGACAGCTATGTACGAGTACAAAAATCTATTGGTGGATGTAGCGGACGATGGTGTAGTCATTGTAAGTGTCAACAGACCTAAAGTCCTGAATGCGCTGAATATGGAAACTCTGGACGAAATGAAGGACTGCTTTACCCGTTTGCGCCGGGATCCCCAGATGAAAGCCTTGATTTTGCGGGGCGCAGGGGAAAAAGCCTTTGTGGCAGGGTCTGATCTCATTGCCATGAGCAAAATGTCTGCCATGGAAGCTAGAAAGTTTTCCCAGACGGGGCATGAAGTGCTCAATGCTATTGAAGCACTGCCTGTTGTGGTGATTGGTGCGATTAACGGCTATTGCCTGGGAGGCGGCTGCGGCCTGGCGCTGGCTTGTGATTTCCGGTATGCGTCTTCCACGGCAAAATTCGGGCAGCCGGAAGTCAATTACGGGATCATTCCCGGATTTGGCGGTTCCCAAACTTTGGCACGCCTGATTGGATCCGGCAGGGCCAAAGAAATGCTCTATACAGGGGAAATGATTGATGCCCAGGAGGCCTACCGCATTGGTCTGGTCAACCGGGTCATGCTGCCGGAACAACTGATCAGTACCTGCGAAGATGTGTGCCGGAAGATCATGAAAAAGGGACCGGTGGCTATTGCCAGTGTAAAAGATGCCATCAATCGTGGCCTCAGCGTGGATCTAAACTCCGGACTGAACTATGAAGCACAGGTCTTTGGCAACTGCTTTGCCACCTTGGACCAACAAGAAGGCATGAATGCGTTCCTGGAAAAGAGAAAACCAGTGTTCTTGGGACGGTAATTGAACTAGTATGTAACATCTTTATAGCGATAAAATGAACTAAGCAAGTGATTAAAGGAGGCGAATGTGTATGGCCAGATTGCGTTTGATGCGTGCCCCGTTAAAATATGTGCAGGGGACAGGGTCTCTTCTGGAATTCTATGATTATTTTAAGGATTTAGGGCAGCGCTGGCTGTTTATTTGCAGCCGCAGCGGTAACCGGACCTGCCACGACAAACTGGAACAAAGCTTTGGCTCGTCAGATACCTACCGGCACTATGAAGTATTCGGCGGGATTTCCAGCGTGGGAGAAATAGAAAAGTTCCGGAAGATGGTTCGAGATGAAAAATTAGATGCTATCGTCGGGGTCGGCGGCGGTTCGGCTATTGATACGGCCAAAGCCACAGCCTACTATGAAGGAAAACCTGTAGCGATTATTCCTACCGTGGTTGCTACCGATGCGCCGTGCACCGGGTTATCTGTTATTTACAATGATGACGGGTCCTTTAATACCTATTTGTTCTACCCCAATAACCCCAATGGGGTGTTGGTGGATAGCAGCATCATTGCCCATGCACCGGTGAAATTCCTGGTAGCGGGGATGGGCGATGCTTTAGGGACGTATTTTGAGGCCCGGGCCTGCCATCGCACGGATGCGCCCAGCCTGGAAAATGGCGGGATTACCCGTTCTGCCATGGCGTTGTGTGAACTGTGCTATAAAAACCTGCGGAACTACGGTGCCCAAGCCAAACTCTCTGTGGAAAAACAAGTGGTAACTCCGGCGCTGGATGCTATCATTGAAACCAACGTCTATCTCTCTGGCGTGGGAGCCGATAATGGGGGCCTGGCATGTGCCCACTCTTTCTATAACGGCGTGACCTCCCTGGGCGGGCACAGTGCGCCTCATGGCAACTGCGTGGCCTTTGGGACATTGGTGCAACTGGTGCTGGAAGGGGCCACGGAAAGTGAATTCCGGGATGTGCAATCCTTCTGTAAAGAAGTAGGGCTTCCGGTGACGCTAGCCGAGTTGGGCATTACCACCGATGAGCAAGTGCATCAGATCGCCAAGGCGGCCTGCGTGCCGGGAGAAAGTATCCACAATATGGTGGCAGATGTAACGGAAGAACAACTATATGCGGCGATTGTCCAGACAGATGCGCTGGGAAAATAAACTTGTCGAGGACATACTAAAAAGAAGGGGCTGTGGCCCCTTCTTTTTAGTATGCATGATTTCCGTACACCGGATGGGTGGTAGGTTTTAAGGTCAGGCGTATGGCCAATGCTACCGCTTCTTTTAGCGGGATATCGGTTTTATTCCCACGCTCTTCAAAAATGCACACAGGATTCTCACTGCCGATTTCGCTTCCCGGCATGTACAGATATTGTTCGTTGTCCTGGTCCCCTAAAATGATGCCGGCTTCCAGTTGTTCTGCCATAATAACGGACATGGCGGCCTCCTTACTATAACGTATTCCAGAAGTTTATTTTCTCATTCTAGCAGACGGGAAAGGGGCTTGCAAGTCTTTTCGCCAGGGGGACTTTTTGCTATAATGGAACCATGAAGGAGGGAAGGATTGGATATGGAAACGCAGATTGCCAGCATTGACGTAGGACGGGCGGCACTAAAAATGGCGCTGACGGCAACCCGGAAGGAAGAAGAGTTGTTAAAAGAAAAATTATGGGAAGAAGGATTTCGGACTGCTGCCGTGGATTTTGGCGGGGAATTTATTCTTTCCATGCAAAAAGTGGTAGAACGAGCTGTAGTGGCGGCCGAACGGCAGGGCATCGTCACAGATACCCATGTGGGCGCAGGGACGGTAGCAGGCGCTGCCCATGAAGCCCTTTCCCAGATGGTGAATAAAGCCATCGGCTTTAACGTAGGGGGGAAAATCGGTGTGGCCCGCTGTGGGGAGCATTTGTGCGTGGCGGTGTATATGAGTGTGGGTGTTTTAAACCTGAATGAATTGTGCGTAGGCTTGGCCCATCGGTCTTTGGCGGGGATTGATTAAAAACAGCTTGACAGTGCACGTGATTTAATGCTATACTGACAAAGTCGTCAGAAGACGTACATGGTGGATATGGTGAAGCGGTTAACACACCGGATTGTGGCTCCGGCACGCGTGAGTTCGATCCTCACTATCCACCCCATATTTTTTTGGGGTATAGCCAAGTTGGTAAGGCACGGGACTTTGACTCCCGCATGCGTTGGTTCGAGTCCAGCTACCCCAGCCATGATGATTCACTAGCTCAGTTGGTAGAGCACCTGACTTTTAATCAGGGTGTCCCGGGTTCGAATCCCGGGTGGATCACCATTTTTTTAATAACAAGCAGTTTTGCTTTTATAGGCGGGTGTGGCGGAATTGGCAGACGCGCCAGACTTAGGATCTGGTGCCTTCGGCGTGCAGGTTCAAGTCCTGTCACCCGCACCACAACAAACATCCTGACTCCTATGCGGACTACACGCATGGGAGTTTTGTTTTAGCAAGAAAAGGAGCCGGTATGGTAAAAAAAATACTATTGCTGCTATTTTTTTTATTTTCTTTTTTGCCCCTGTCCCCTGCGGAAGCGGCCATGATCAGCGAAAAGCAGGAAATCGCCATGGGAGAGCAGGTGGCTAAGCAGTTGGAAGCCCAGTATGGCCTGGTGCAGGATGAGGATATCCAAACCCGGGTCAGCGCCATTGGGCAGAAACTCTTGCAGCATGGCACCCGTCCGGGGCTTACCTATTCGTTTAAAGTGCTCAATACGCCGGACGTAAATGCACTGGCCTGTCCGGGCGGGTATATCTATATTTATAAAGGATTGCTGGATTATATGACCAGTGATGATGAGCTGGCGGCGGTCATGGGGCATGAGATCGGCCATATAGAAAAGCGGCATACGGTGCATCAATTGGAAAAACAGATGACGCTGTCGTTACTTTCGGTATTGGCCGGGATTGCTTCCGGGGAACCGGGCGCCGGGATGGTACTTGCCACCACGGCTAGCCAGGCCTTAATGGCGGGCTATAGCCGGGCTGATGAACGGGAAGCGGACCAGGAAGGATTTCGTCTCTCTACGCTAGCGGGGTACAATCCCTATGGGATTTACGTGACCATGGCCAAACTGGATGACATGAGCAAGGAACTAGGAAACCCAGGCTATGGACTTTTTTCTTCCCATCCGGAACCGGAAGTGCGGATGCAAAAAGCCCTGCAATGGATCAAGCCCATGCATATTCAAGAACATGTTACCGTGGATACAAACGGGACAGCCACTGTATCTATGGGGGATTGGCAGTTTTCCATCACGGCAACGGCGGGCTACGATAAACCGGTGTACCGTGCCTATCTGATGGCGGGCGGTTTGTACCTGGCGCAGAAAGAGGGGCCGGTGGATGAGTCCCATTTTCGTACCGTAGATGGGGACAACTGGACGGATATTTTTTATGAGGATATCCGTTTGCTCCGGGTGTACCCCCAGGATAATATCCAAAACGGCAACACGGGAGAAATGGCCCTTTCCATTGTCGGGAAATTGCAGCAGTGGGCAAAATTGGCACAGGGAGAAACTAGTGGGAAAGGATCGCGGGGATGAACTGGCTGGATACGGTGTTAACGGAGCCTTACCTTTGGGACTATTTGCCAACCGTGGAAAAACCCATTGTCTTGTATGGCATGGGAAACGGGGCGGAGGCCATTTTAGATCGGTGTGCAGCCTTGTGTATTCCCATACAAGGTATATTTGCCAGCGATGAATTTGTGCGAGGGCAGAAGTTCCGGGGCTTTTCGGTCAAAACCTATGGGGAAATCAAGCAGGAACTGAGAGACATGGTGGTACTAGTGGCGTTTGCCAGCGAGCGACCGGAGATTTTGCAGCGGTTTTTCCAATTGGCGCAGCAGCAGGAAACCTATGCCCCGCACTTGCCTCTTTTTGGGGATCGCGACCTAGTGACGCCCCACTGGATCCGGGAACATGCGGGCGTGCTCCAACACGTGTATGAAAACTTGGCGGACGACAAAAGCCGGCAGGTCATGCAAAATATCCTCTGCTATAAACTCAGCGGGAAGCTCTCCTATTTGCGGGATACCACTAGCCGGCGAGAAGATTTGGAAACTCTTTTTACCTTTGGCAAGGAAGAATGCTATGCGGATCTAGGAGCCTATACCGGGGACACCCTGACGGAATTTTTGGAGCTCACCAGGGGAACGTACCAACATATGTACGCCGTGGAACCCGACCCGAAAAATTTTAAAAAACTGCGGGCTTTTGTAGAACGGCAGGGGCTTTCCCGGATTACCCTATGCCCCAAAAGCATTTGGGCCCAGGATATGGTACTGCACTTTGCGGCCCGTGGCGGGCGCATGTCTGCCTTAGCGCAAGATGGGGAAACGCTGGCCGAAGCTGTCTCCTTGGACAGCCTTGTGGGGAAAAATCCCCTTACCTATGTAAAAATGGACGTAGAAGGGGCGGAAAAAGAAGCTTTATATGGTAGCCGTGCCGTAATTTGCCGGGAAAAACCGAAACTGCTAGTAGCAGGGTATCACTTTGATAACGATTTGTGGGAGTTGCCCCTGGTTATTTGGAACCTTGTGCCAGAGTATAAGTTGTATCTGCGGCGGCATCCCTATGTACCCTGCTGGGAGATTAATTTTTTTGCCACTTTGTAAGGAAGCATACGGATATTACAAAAAAATAGCTGAAAAATAAAAAATGCTCTGGTTTTGCCTCATTTTTGTTGCTCCTACTAAGGGGATATGATAAAATAAGAAAAATACGGACCGGGATACCCCGGACGGAAGAATCTTGTAGTAAGGAAGGATGGTAGAAATGAAACTAAAAAAAGGTTTGCAAGGCGGATGGAAAGTGCTGGCAGGGATGGGGCTCTTAGCCTGTATGCTGGCGTTTGGCGGCTGTGGTGGAGATACGGCCAAAACAGATTCTGGCAATAAAACAGTCAGCGTAGGGATCATTCAGCTGGTAGAGCACCCGGCTCTTGATGCGGCCAACAAAGGATTTGTGGATGGGCTGAAACATAAGGGCTTTGAAGAGGGAAAAAACCTGAAACTGGATAAGCAAAATGCCCAGGCGGATCAGTCCAATCTTCAGACCATTGCCCAGCGGTTCGTTAACAATAAAGTGGATCTGGTATGCGCTATCGCTACGCCGGCGGCCCAGACCATGGCTAATGCAACTAAAGATATTCCCATTGTAGGGACGGCCATCACCGATTATAAATCGGCTAAACTGGTGCAGGATAATAGCAAACCAGGAACCAACGTCACCGGCACCACGGACAAAAATCCGGTGGATGGGCAGATTGCCATGATTAAGAAAGTACTGCCCCAGGCCAAAACGGTGGGCTTTATTTACAATTCCAGTGAAGTCAATTCCCAAATCCAGATTGAAGAAGCTAAAAAAGCTGCTGCAGCCCAGGGCCTGGCTACTGTAGAAGCCACGGTTTCCAACGTGAATGATATCCAACAGGCAGCCCAAAGCCTGATGGGCAAAGTGGATGCGATTTATGTGCCTACGGATAATGTGTTGGCTTCTGCTATGCCCAACCTGACTAAAATCACTGATGAAAAGAAGGTTCCCGTATTCTGCGGCGAAGCCAATATGATTAAAGGCGGCGGACTGGCAGCCCTGGGGGTTGATTACTACAAATTGGGCGTACAGGCAGGGGAAATGGCCGGGGATATTCTCCTAGGCAAAGCTAAACCCCAAACCATGGCCATTCAGGAACAAAAAGAGTTTACCGTTACCTTAAATGAAGACGCGGCTAAGCGGCTGGGAATTACCTTCCCGGAAGATCTTTTGAAGGAAGCTAAAGGAGCCAAGTAGTCATGATGGATCTCTTGTTACCCACGATTTCTCAGGGGCTATTGTGGTCACTGCTTGCCCTTGGCGTGTATATTACGTTTCGTGTACTGGATTTAGCCGACTTAACTGTAGAAGGATCATTTCCCTTGGGGGCTGCTGTGGCAGTTTCCCTTTTGGATAAAGATATGCATCCGGTGACGGCTATTTTGGCAGCGGCCCTGTGCGGCTGCCTGGCCGGTGTTGTGACTGGCCTACTCCATACGAAGCTGAAAATCCCGGCGCTGCTAGCCGGGATTCTTACCATGATTGCTCTCTACTCCGTCAATTTGCGGATTATGGGACGAGCCAACATTTCCCTTTTAGGCAAAACCACTGCCTTTACCGCCATCCAAAATGCCTTGGGACTATCCTATTCCACGGCTGTGCTGGCTGCAGGCTTTTTGGTTTGCGTGGTTTTTGCGGAATTTATGTACTGGTTTTTCGGCACAGAAATAGGAGCGGCCCTGCGCGCTACCGGATTTAATCCCCAGATGATCCGGGCCCAAGGGGTCAATACCAATAGTATGCTGCTTTTGGGACTTGGCATCAGTAATGCTTTTATTGCTGTTACCGGCGCACTGGTGGCACAGAGCAATGGCTTTGCCGATGTGGGGATGGGCGTAGGGACCATCGTGATTGGCCTGGCGTCCGTGATTATTGGGGAAGTGCTATTTGGGACGCGAAGTTTTAAAAACTCCCTGATCTCCGTTATTCTGGGGTCCATTGTGTACCGTTTGGTCATTGCCGTGGTCCTGCAGATGGGGATGCCCCCCAATGACTTGAAGCTATTTACAGCGGTGCTGGTGGCAATTGCACTGAGCCTGCCTGCGGTGAAAACCAAATTTCAGAGCAGAAAGGCGGGAGTGTAATGCTGGAACTGGAGCATATTTCCAAAACATTTTTCCCAGGGACGGTGAACGAGAAAAAAGCCCTGCTGGATGTGTCGTTGCATATGGACGAAGGGGATTTTATTACCATTATCGGCGGCAACGGCGCCGGTAAATCCACACTGCTCAATTCTGTTGCTGGCGTTTTCCCGATAGATAAGGGAAGCATCAAAATTGACGGCGTGGAAGTAACCGGGATGCCGGAACATAAACGGGCAAAATACATCGGTCGGGTATTTCAGGACCCCATGATGGGCACTGCGGCCGGGATGATGATTGAGGAAAATTTATCCTTAGCCTCTCGGCGTGGAAAGACGCCAGGATTATCCTGGGCACTTAAGGACAATGAACGGGCACAGTTTAAAACGATGCTAAAAGAATTGGATCTGGGTTTGGAAAATCGTCTTACTACCCGGGTGGGATTACTCTCCGGGGGACAGCGGCAGGCGCTGACCCTACTTATGGCCACGCTGACCAAACCGAAACTCTTGCTTTTGGATGAACACACGGCGGCGCTAGATCCCAAAACAGCAGAAAAAGTGCTGGGGCTCACGCAAAAGATTATTGCCAGGGATCATTTAACCGCACTGATGATTACCCACAATATGAGGGATGCCCTGCGGTTTGGTAACCGCCTGATTATGATGGATGCGGGCCGTATTGTGGTGGACGTAAAGGCAGAAGAAAAAGCTAAACTGACCATTCCGGACTTGCTAGAGCTCTTTGAAAAGGCAGCTGGTTCGGAACTGGATAACGATAGAATGATGCTGGGGTGACCCGGCAAACGCATGAGGAGGCAATTCCAATGAACAAGGTTCCGTTCTTGACAAAGCAGCAAGCAGAACGAATCGCCAAAACGTATCCAACGCCGTTTTATGTGTATGATGAAAAAGCTATCCGGCAAACGGTACGGAACATCAATAAGGCTTTTAGCTGGAACAAGGGATTTAAAGAATATTTTGCAGTCAAAGCCACCCCGTTGCCGGGGATTTTGCAAATTATGCGGGAAGAAGGCTGCGGAACGGATTGCTCCTCCTATCCAGAACTGATTTTAAGCGATGTGACGGGCTTTAAAGGCCACGATATCATGTTCTCCTCCAATGATACCCCGGTAAAGGATATGCAGGAGGCGTACAAGCTGCAGACCATCATCAACCTGGATGATTTTACCATGATTGATTTTCTGGAAAAGGTAGCAGCCATTCCGGAGACCATTTGTTGTCGCTATAATCCTGGCGGCGTCTTTGCTCTGGGCAATTCCATTATGGATAATCCCGGTGATTCTAAATACGGCATGACAAAAGAGCAGCTGCGGGAGGCGTTTCGGATCTTAAAGGGCAAGGGTGTCAAACATTTTGGGATTCATGCCTTTTTGGCCAGCAATACGGTGAGCAATGCATATTATCCGGAACTGGCTAAACAGCTCTTTGAGCTGGCTGTGGAGATGAAACGTGATACCGGCGTAGCCGTGGAATTTATCAATTTGTCCGGCGGTGTGGGCATTCCCTACAAACCGGACCAGACCCCTAATGATATTTTTGCCATTGGGGACGGCGTGCACCGGGTCTTTGAGGAAGTGCTGGTTCCTAATGGCATGGGGAACGTGGCCATTTTCACAGAAATGGGGCGTTTTGTTACGGGGCCTTACGGGGCGTTAGTGACGAAAGTACTTCATTTCAAACATATTTACAAAGAATATGCAGGCGTGGATGCCTGTGCAGCCAATTTGATGCGGCCTGCTATGTATGGGGCCTACCACCATATTACGGTGCTGGGCAAAGAAAATGCGCCCTGTGACCACACGTATGATGTAACAGGCGGGCTGTGCGAAAATAATGATAAGTTTGCCATAGATCGGAAGTTACCGCTTTTGGAAGAAGGCGATTACCTTTTCATCCACGATGCGGGGGCCCACGGTTCCGCCATGGGCTATAACTATAATGCCAAGCTTTGGTGCGCAGAACTTTTGCTGAAGGAAGATGGCAGCGTGGCCTTGCTGCGCCGAGCAGAAACAGAAAAAGATTATTTTGCCACGTTGGACTTTACCCATCTGTTTGATACTATGCCATGAATAGGGTGGAACGAGAAAAAACCTTAAATGGTATACTGCATATCCCAGACCTGAAGCTGAAGCTGGCGTTTGAAGGCATGCTGGTGGGGCTTTTTGCCGGTACTATGATTACGGTACTGCGGCTGTGCCTGGGTTTTGTCATGGAACATCGGAGAACGGCAGTACTCTTTCTCCGCAGCCTGCCGCCTGCGTATATTCTTTTTTGGGTGGCAGGTCTTCTGCTGCTGGCAGGATTTATCGCCGGTTTGGTGCGCTGGGTGCCTGTGGCTGGTGGCAGCGGCATTCCTCAAATCCGGAGCATTGTGCTGGGGTTGGAAAAAAGCCGGCATTGGCTGCGAGTGCTTCTGGTGAAACTACTGGCAACGGCTACCGGTATCGGGGCGGGCCTATCCATGGGGAGAGAAGGGCCTTCCGTACAAATCGGCGGCATGGCCGGGCAAGGCGTGGGACGGTTTTTGGATAATACCAATCTGGAAACACGGGCCCTTATCAGCAGCGGTGCCGGTGCAGGCATTGCGGCTGCCTTTAATGCGCCGCTGGCCGGTGTACTGTTTACCATGGAGATTATCCACAAAAACATGTCGGCCCTTGTGATGGTGCCTACCCTCATGGCTTCCACAACCGCTACGCTGCTGGTGCATAATGTGTTCGGGCATGAAACGGTGCTTGATATTCCAAAGATGGAAATTATGCCCATAAATTACTTGCCACAACTGGTAGGCCTAGGCATTTTAACAGGGCTTGCGGGGGTAGCTTTTAATAAAGGGACCTTTGCCATGGGCCGGTTTTATCAGCTGCCCTTTTTTAAAAACTTATGGATGCGGATCGGATTTGCCCTTTTAATGACGATACCGGTGACCTACTTTCTTCCACAAATCCTGGGGGCAGGGGATAATCTGATTGAGGCCATGGTGGATTTGGAAGGTTCTCTTCCTCTCATTCTGGTTTTTCTAGTGGGAAAATTTTTCTTCACCCTATGCAGTACGGCTTCTGGAGCCCCTGGCGGGTCTCTGCAGCCCATGCTGGTACTAGGGTCTTTGTGCGGAGGGCTGTATGGCGGCATCTTGGCACAACTGGGTATGTTGCCGGAAAATTTTCGGCTTCACATGGTTGTTTTCGGCATGGCCGGGCTATTTACTGGCAGTGTGCGAGGACCTGTCACGTCGGTATTGCTTCTTTTGGAAATGACCGGGCGGTTCTACCACTTGGTACCCCTTTGCATTGTAGTGATCTTTGCCTATGCGGCGGCGGAAATTTGCGAAGATACGCCTATTTTTGACGCTATGCTGGAAAAATCTATGAAAGAAAGGGCAAGCAGTGGCAATTTCATGGCAGCGCCCCGGGAACAACATCTCCTGGAAGTGGCTGTGGAAGGCGGTTCTTACGCAGAAGGGAAAACCCTTGCCCAGATTCATTTCCCAGGTAACGCACTGGTGATCAGTGTGCGACGGGGGGATATGGAACTCATCCCCAGGGGCAATACACTGCTTTTAGCGGGCGACTATGTGTATCTGCTTCCCAACCACAGCAAACTATCAGAACTGCATAAAATCTTTCGATGTAAAACCGGGTGATGCGCTCCCCGGTTTTTTGTATGGGTAGAAAATGGTATAATATAGTATTAGCATGAATGCGGGAGGTGAGTCGCATGGAAGAAGATAATTTATTTGCAGCACCGACGGAAGAACCTTTGGCGGCACGGCTCAGGCCCCGAACCTTGGATGAATTTATAGGGCAAAAGCACCTTTTGGATCCGGGCAAGGTATTGCGGACGCTGATTGAAGCAGATCGAATTTCCTCCATGATTTTTTGGGGGCCTCCCGGTGTGGGAAAAACTACGCTGGCGCAGATTATCGCCCAGTCCACCAAGGCAGGCTTTATTAATTTTTCCGCCGTGACCAGCGGAATTAAGGAAATCCGTACCGTGATGCAGCGAGCGGAAGAAAACCGCCGCTTTGGGCATAGGACGATTGTGTTTGTAGACGAGATCCACCGGTTTAACCGTGCCCAGCAGGATGCCTTTCTGCCCTATGTGGAAAAGGGCTCTATTATCCTGATAGGGGCCACGACCGAAAATCCTTCCTTTGAGATCAATGGGGCACTGCTTTCCCGTTGCAAGGTGTTTGTGCTTAAAGCATTGGGACCGGACGACATCCTGGAAATTTTGCAGCGGGCGCTGAAAGACCCTCGGGGCTTTGGCAACGAATCCGTCCATATGGAGGAGGAATTGCTCCGCATGGTGGGAGAATTTTCCAATGGAGATGCACGCAGTGCCCTTTCCACTTTGGAAATGGTGGTACTAAATGGGGAAAAACGCCTGGATGGCATTTATGTAACCAAAGATAAGGTGGAGCAGTGTACCAGCAAAAAAAGCCTTTTATATGATAAACACGGGGAAGAACACTATAATGTAATCTCTGCACTTCACAAATCCATGCGCAATTCTGACCCAGATGCTGCTGTCTATTGGCTGGCCCGGATGCTGGAGGCGGGGGAAGATCCCTTGTACATTGCCCGGCGGGTGGTGCGCTTTGCCAGTGAAGATGTGGGTCTGGCAGATCCCCGGGGCCTGGAAATTGCTGTAGCAGCGTACCAGGCTTGTCATTTTATCGGTATGCCAGAGTGCAGCGTGAATTTAACCCATGCAGTGATTTATCTATCCATGGCTCCTAAGAGCAATGCTCTGGACGTGGCGTATGCTACGGCCAGGACTGATGCCCTGGAGCATCTGGATGAACCGGTTCCCATGAATATCCGCAACGCCCCGACAAAACTGATGGACCAGCTGGGGTATGGCAAAGGCTACCAGTATGCCCATGATCTGCCGGAGAAAATGGCGGCGATGCAATGCCTGCCGGATGCCCTGAAGGACCGGGCCTATTATCAGCCCACGGAGCAAGGGATGGAGGTACGTTATAAGGAGCGGCTGCAGAACATTAAAGCCTGGAAGAAGGCACATGCAACGTAGAGACGTCGGAAAAAAGGCATAGATTTGTTCCATCTTTGGCACAATTGTCCAGTATGATAGAAAGCGGGAGAAAAATATGATCATCGGAATTGGTATTGATATGGTCAAAGTGGCACGGATTGAACGGGCCCTGCGGCAAAAAGGATTTAAGGAGCAGGTTTTTACCCCGGAGGAAATCACCTATTGCGAACGAAAAGGTGCCCACAGCAGTGAGTCCTATGCGGCTCGTTTTGCAGCGAAAGAGGCTTTGGGGAAAGCTTTGGGTACGGGAATCCACCGCAGTGAACTGCTGGATGCAGAAATTTTGGTGGATGAGCACACCGGGTGCCCCCAGCTGCATCTTATGGGAAAACTGCGGGCAGCGGCCCTGTTGCGAAATGTGGAGCGGGTCCATGTGAGTATCAGCCATACGGCAGGCAATGCGGTAGCCGAAGTGTTACTGGAGGAATAAGCACATGAAATTGATTTCTGGTAAGGACATGAAGCAAGTGGATGCCGCTGCCATTCACCAAGTGGGTATCCCGGAAGCGGTATTGATTGAAAATGCGGGGCGCGCTGTAGCAGAAGCTGCCGATTCCCTTTTGGGTGGAGCCAGTGGGAAAAAGATCGTCTGCCTTATCGGTAAGGGCAATAATGGAGGGGATGGCCTGGCAGCAGCCCGTTTTCTTTTCCAAAAAGGAGCTGTTCTTACCATTGTCTGTGGGGAAGACCCCCAGAAATTTGGCGAGGGAGCAGCACTCCAATATCAAATCAGCCAACACTTTCCTATGCGGGTTCTTTTGTGGGAAAAACAGCAGGAAGACGTGCTAAGCGCCTGTGCCCAAAGTGATTTGTTTATTGATGCACTACTGGGGACCAGTTTTCACGGGAGCATGCGGGAACCGGTACGATCCCTTGTGGAGACTTTGCGGATGGTTTCTACTCCGGTACTGGCAGTGGATATCCCAAGCGGCGTAGAAGCGGATACGGGGAAAACAGAACTGGCGCTGCCTGCTAAGGCAACCGTAACGATGATCGCCCCTAAACCAGGCTTATATCTGTATCCTGGGGCCAGTTTTACGGGAAAAATTGTTCTGGCGAACCTAAATACACCGCCGTCCCTTTTGACAGAAGCCGCAAGCCGGGAAGAGCTCCTAACGGAGGATTTGGTTCAAGGATGGCTGCCACAGCGCCCTGCCAATGCTCACAAGGGCATGAACGGGAAAATTGGCATATTGGCCGGCAGCTTAGGCTATGCCGGTGCTGCTGAGCTGTGCTCTAAAGCCGCCGTGCGTGCTGGCGGTGGCCTTGTCACGCTATACACCCAACTGGAAGTGCTGCAGCCGCTTATTATAAAATCTACGGAAGTGATGGTGCGGCCATTAGCGGAAGCCAGTCTGGATGCTCTTAAAAAATATGATGTGCTGGCAGTGGGACCGGGCATGGGCAAAGCACCGGAGACGGTGGAATTTGTCCGGCAGCTCTTGCCCCATTTGGAACAACCGCTGGTGATTGACGCGGATGGACTGAATGCCTTGGATGGGCAGGACGTGGTATTAAAGGGACTATCACAAAAAATCCTGACGCCCCATCCGGGAGAAATGGCAGGACTATTAGGATGCAGCATCAAAGCCGTGCTGGATGAACCGGTACAGGCTGCCCGGGAAGGCGCAAGCCGCTGGAACGCGGTGGTGGTATTAAAATGTACGCCTGCCATTATTGCTCTGCCTAAGGGACAGGTTTATTTCAACACTACGGGAAATGCCGGTATGGCAACCGGGGGGTGTGGCGATGTATTGACAGGAACCATTGGGGCCCTATTGGGACAAGGCCTCACCCTTGAAAAGGCGGCCTGCTGCGGGGTGTATCTCCATGGGCTTTCCGGGGATCTGGCCTCTGAAAAAGGGCGCATCGGCCTGAAAGCAGGCGACCTTCTGGAGAAACTGCCGGAAGCCATGCAGCAAGTACTTACGGGGTAATTTGTCCCAGGGGATAAATTATGGTAAAATAATGCAATATGACGGGACATGAGATCTATCGTACCACCTTGAGGAGGTTCTATTTTGTTAAAAAAGCTTTTCCTGCTCTGCTGCTTTGTAGTAGGGCTGATGACCATGGGTTCGGCAGAAGCAGCGCCTACGATAAAAGATGTGATCTACGGGGTTAGTCCGGATGGACAGTTACGGATAGTCCTGGATACCACTAGTGCAGCGAAGTATAAAACAGAACGCTTGAGCAAGGAACTGCGGGTTACAGTATATGGAAACTTGAAAAAACAGGTTGACAGGGAATTTACCCCTAAAAATGCACCGTATGTCAGCGTGGTGCAACTGGAGCGAAAAGTCAATGCTACAGTCGTTCATATTAAAATGAAAGACACGCTGGAAAGAGGGAGCTATAAAGTTTTTGAGCTAAAAGCGGATAAGCTGAATAAACGACCTACTCGTGTTGTCATTGACGTCATTGCAGGGCCGCCCCAAAAAAAGTTCAGACCTAAGAGACCGGAAAAACCTTCCAGTTCCCCCTGGACTGCTACGCGGAGGGATGATAAGCCAAAATTTGGCGATACCTATTCTGTAGTTGGTGGCATCAAAGGAAAACGTATCATATTGGATCCGGGGCACGGAGGGTCAGATCCCGGGACTCATGGCCTTGTGACTGGTGCGACGGAAAAAGAAGTGACTTTGCCGGTGGCGATGAAAGTAAAATCGCTGTTGGAGAGCAAAGGCGCTATCGTGTATATGACCCGTACCACGGATGTGGATGTATATGGGCCGGATGCCACGGATGCCCAGGAATTGCAGGCTCGGGTGGATGTGGCAGAAAGGAGCCGTTCGGATCTCTTCCTTAGCATTCATGTCAATGCCAGTGTCAATACCAGTATTGGAGGATACAGTACTTACTACTATCCCAAGACCAAGTATGATATCCAAGTAGCACAATGCATCCAGGATCGGCTCATGAAAACCGCTAAAGTAGATGATATGGGTGTACGCAGTGCCAATTTTTATGTAATCAAACATAGTTCTATGCCAGGGGCCCTGGTGGAATGTTTATTTTTCACCAATAAACGGGAAGAACAAATGCTGATTTCCCCTTGGTTCCAAAATAAGATGGCTATTGCTATTGCTGACGGCATTGAAGACTTTTATAATCAGCATAGAGGCGGGTAAGCATTTTGCTTATAGGCCTGCAATAAAAAATTCCCCGTACGGACTTGCGCTGTACGGGGATTTCGTTTTAATCTATTTCTGCTTTCTTTAGCTCTGCCAGGGCTTTATCATAGCGTTCTGTCATGGACGCATCCGGTTCGTCTCCCAATAGGCTTACAAGTATAATTGCCAGACTGGAAAATAGAAAGCCGGGGATGATTTCGTAGATGCCGGTGGCGCTTAGGAAATTCTTCCACAAAAGTACGGTGGTGCCGCCTACCACAATGCCGGCAAACGCCCCATTGGTGGTCATGCGTCTCCAGAATAAGGAGAAGAGGACCAAAGGACCAAAGGACGCCCCAAACCCGGCCCAGGCATAGGAGACGATATTTAAGATCATGCTGTCAGGATTCAGCGCCAAAAATAGGGAAACGAGAGAAACCACAATGATCATAAATCGACTCATGCGCACCAGTTCTCCGGCAGAGGCTTTGGGATTGATGAGAATTTTATAAAAATCCGTGGTGAAAGAAGACGCCGCTACCAATAGCTGGCTGTCCGAGGTGCTCATAATGGCACCCAAGATGCCGGAGGTGATAATTCCGGCCAGGAACGGATGGTAAAATTTTCCGCTGAGCTGAATGAATACGGTTTCGGCGGCCCCGCCTTTTAGAATGTCGCCAAGGTAAGCCCTTCCGGCAAGACCTACGCCCACTGCCATGAATAAAGAAATCACAACCCAGACCATGGCGATGTGGGTTGCCTGTTTAATGCTTTTAGGATCCCGGATGGCCATGAAGCGAACCAAAATATGGGGTTGTCCAAAATATCCCAGGCACCAGGCCAAAAGAGATAAAATCGCAAGGAAACTCAGCTCGCTGCCATCGGCACCCTTAAAAAGATTAAAATAATGGGGATTGATGGCATTCAGGCGAGCCACCGTGGCTTCCACACCACCGATGGCATACATAGCGGTCAAAGGAACCACTAAAATAGAAAAGAACATCAAAAAGCCTTGGAACAAGTCTGTCCAGCAAACGGCAGAAAATCCGCCCATAAGCGTGTAGAAGACCACGATGCCGGCAGTGATGAAAAGAGAATAGCGATAATCCAGGCCAAAGGCGGTGTTAAACAGTTTACCCCCTGCAACAAAGCTGGAGGATGTATAAATCACGAAAAAGATGAAAATAAAGACGGCGGACGCCAACCGCAATTTCTTATGCCGGTCCAGGAACCGGTTATCGAAATATTCTGGGAGGGTGATGGAATTTCCCATTACATGGGTAAAAATTCGTAAACGTTTTGCCACAAATCGCCAATTCAGCCACGTCCCTAAGATTAGGCCTATGGCAATCCAGGAAGAACTGATCCCTGCCAGATAGGCATAGCCAGGAAGCCCCATAAGCATCCATCCGCTCATATCCGAAGCCTCTGCACTCATGCTCGTTACCCAAGGCCCTAAGGCTCTTCCTCCCAGTGCGTAGCCTTCCATGTCCTCGTCTTTTTTATAGGTAATTAGCCCGATGCCCACCAGGACGGAAAAATATAAAACCAGTGCCGCTAGTGTGCTAAATGCCATATGCATTGCGCCACTCCCTTTCCTTTGCGCTTTTGTTGAATAGTCCTATTATATAATGGACAAAAAAAAGACGCAACTAAGCAAAATTTTCCATGGCGTAAAATTTTTGTAAGTTGAATAAAAAAATAAGAGCATCCCAATTTCT
>DXYB01000003.1 GCA_019416065.1 Acidaminococcus sp.
AGAAATTGGGATGCTCTTATTTTTTTATTCAACTTACAAAAATTTTACGCCATGCTGAAACACTTTTTCATTTATCTGTTACAGTATTCACATATCTTTCTTAGGAAGGTTCTTGAAAAATTTTCGCATCAAAACGGCAGCTAAGGTAAAGGCACACACATCCGATACACCTTGGCACCACACCAGTCCGCCAAGACCATATAGTTTAGGTAAAATCGCCACCGCAGGAATTAAAAAGAGCCCGCTGCGGCCTGCTGCTACCAGCATACCACTTATGGTATGCCTTGTCGTTTGAAGGGTCTGATTGCTTAAAATACAAAGTGGTACTAGAATAAAAGTTACCGTCTGACAACGCAAAGCCCAAATGCCAGTATGGATCACAGCTGGATCATCCCGAAATTGCCGGATAATGGGATCCGCAAAGCCATACCCCACCACTGCTGCCAAAACAGCAAAGACCATACTGGATTTTAAGGCAAACCAGAAGCCTTGGCGCAATCTGCTATATTTTTTTGCGCCATAGCTAAAACCGCAAATAGGCTGAAAACCTTGCCCAAACCCAATAATTACGGCAGCGGCAAAAAAGCTGAGACGAGTCACAATACTCATAGCAGCAATGGCCGCATCCCCAAAAGCACCCGCACCTACATTAAGGCATATGGTCGCAACACTGGCCGTCCCCTGCCGCATCAAGCTGGGGGCCCCGCCAGCAACCACTTCTTTAAAAATCCGCAAGGAAGGATGAATATTCCTCAATCGGATCATCAGATTGCCGCCCCTCCGCGTCATCATAAAGAGAATACAGAAACTAACGCATTGACTTAGTACTGTAGCATAGGCGGCGCCGGCAATCCCCATATGAAAGGTAAAAATAAAAAGGGGATCCAATGCAACATTTAGAAAGCCTCCAATAGTAATTCCAATCATTCCGAAGGCTGCACTTCCCTGAAAACGAAGATGGTTATTTAAAGTCAAGCTCCCCATAACAATAGGGGCTCCGGTCACCATAATACTCAGGTATTGTACCGCATAGGGAAGAATCGTAGGCGTAGAACCGATGGCCGTAGCAATCTGGACTACAAACAGATTACCAACGATTGCTAGTAAGATGCCGCAAAAAAGAGAATAAAACAAACTGGTTGCCGCCATAATTTCTGCTTTTTCGTGCTCTTTAGCACCCAAAAGGCGAGAAATAGAATTGCCAGACCCGATGCCAAAGAAAAAGGCGATGGCCTGTATCACACTCATAGTAGCAAAGGTAACGCCTACTGCTGCAGTAGAACTGGTATTTAGCTTGCTGACATAAAAGGTATCTGCCATATTATAAAAACTGGTACAAAGCATACTGACAATGGCAGGCAGTGCCAACTCCAGCATCAACTTTTCCACAGGAGCTTCCAGCATCCGGTGGTATTTTCTCTCTTCCAGTTCTCGTGTCATACTATTGACTTCTCCCTCTGACGTCTCAGCCTACAGCAGTATAGAAAAGCCGCCTTGCAAGGCGGCAATAGGGCATGATTTTAGCGGAACTCGACTTTTAAATGCTGCCGAGGTACAAGGCGGTTATATTTGTATTTGGGATAGCCTACCAGCAGCGTACCTACTAATACCTGCTTGGCAGGAACGTTCAGCAAGTCTCGCATGGGTTGATAATTGGACTGGGCACAGGTTTGGATAAAGCCCATAATCGTAGTCCCAAGCCCAATAGTGGGCGAATACAGTTCTATATAGGCAGAGGCTTGTTCCCAGTTACTGATACCGGTCACGTTAAGCCGCCGTGCCAAGGCAAACACCAATTGCTTAGCATCTCGTCCAATGATGTCAATTTTTTTATCCCGGTACGTTTCCAACACTTTGCGGAAATACCGACGGCGAGGTCCTTCATTATCCACCTCAAGCTGCATCCAGTCTGCCACGCAGTCCGTGATTTGACGGATAAGCGCCCGATCACTGACCACAATATAGTACAAGCCCTGGGAATTGGCTGCGGTAGGTGCAAACTGAGCAACCTGTAATAATTGGGTCATTTTTTCTTCGCTGACCAATTCGTCCCGGAAATTACGAATGCTCCGGCGCATGCGAAGAAAATTATATGCTGTTTTTTCATCCAGTACGGGCATAGGAATGGGTTCTGTTTCTTCATAGGGGACACGGGAATTTTGCAGTACCCCTTTAGGGCACACAGAAACGCAGTGCCCACAGGACATGCAGGACATATCATTGATGCATACCGGCCCGTTTTCGGTCATTTCCAGGATGCAGCTGGGGCATACTTTGGCGCAAATCCCGCAGCGAACACATTGCTCCTGGTCCACCGTTATAATTCCTGACAATAAAAACACCTCAAATTCTAAACTATGCGGCCAGGCCGCTATTAATAAAAAAACCGGACAAGCTGTCCGGCTACATTGCTAAATGGCTCCCCGAGTAAGACTCGAACTTACAACAACTCGATTAACAGTCGAGTGCTCTACCATTGAGCTATCGGGGAATGTCTCAATCAACAGTCATTATTTTACTAGAATTCTATAGCCCTGTCAACGTCTTTTTTAGATTTTTAAAAATTTGTTTTTTCATTCCTTGCAAAGGGAAAGTAGAAAAGGCCCAACCGGGCACGACCGAACAGGTAGCTGGTATCATTTAATGCAAACAGTGCATGCTCTCCCCAACGATTCACACCTACGACAGTCACGGATCCGGGACGGATATCAAAAGAAATACGCCGCTTTGCTACATCTTCAATAGAAAGGCCTAGCCAGAAAAAAAGCATATTCTGAATGGTCCCTTTGTGGGAAACGATCACAAGATCTTGCTCTCCTACTTTTTTTAAGAGGTTTTGGAACCCTTCAGCTGTCCTGGTAAAAAAATCACGTCTTGTTTCCCCGCCTTCATAGTTCACGTGATCCAATTCCCGCCCTGTCTCCGGCGGATGGTGGAACTTCTGAGCTTCTTCCTGGGTAAGTCCTGCTGCCTTGCCGTTATTTTTCTCCCGCAAAAACGAATAGGTTTGGACTGGCCGTGCCCCTACGGCATCGGCTATAAGCTGCGCTCCTTTAGAAGCCCGCATAAGGTCACTGCTCACCACAAGAGGCGGCTGATGCCCTGCAAAGTCGTTTTTTAAGCAGGCTGCCAAAAGGCGGAGCTGCTGACAGCCATTTTCCGTCAAATCAGAATCCGTCCATCCACCGGTCAACTTTTGTACGTGATGTTCTGCTTCACCGTGCCGGACAAGGATAATCATTTTTTCTCCCCGTTTCTATGTTAAATGTACCGCTTAATTGTAATGGCAAACCGTCCTTTTTTTGTCGTTCCCCGCACTTCGGACAGTTCCACTCTTCCCCGTCCTCGAAAAGAAATCACATCGCCTTCTTTAACTGCTTGGGAAGGATTCTTTGCATCCTGCCAATTTAACTTGACATTTTGTCCCTTGATTTCGTCTGCCATCCGGCTACGGCTCACCCCGTATCCGGAAGCCGCCACCGCATCCAACCGTAGCGCAGCCACAGTAGATGAAATCAGTTTGATCTTCTGCTCTTTTTCCTTAAGTTCGGTAAGGGGCACTTCCTGAGTTTCCACAGGCGCTGCCCCAATCTTAGTCAAGTTACTCAGCACAAACGGCAGCATTTGGCTTTCTACCACAAGCTGGGCCCCATCGTCTGTAAAAACGATATCTCCTAGAATATCCCTCGTACAGCCTAGGCCCATAAAGGCACCCAACACGTCCCTATGTCCGATGGTATAGTATCGTTTATCCCAAATCAGGGTCACACCAGCAATCTTAAAATCTGGCTTGCCATAAAATTCATCGCTGATAAACGCAATGCGCAGCCGCTCTCCATTCTTAAAACCGCCGTCCATTTTCACTTTCACAGAAGGAAAATTGGCAGCTATAATATCGGCCACGTTCTGTCCATGGGGATCCAAAAATCCTGTCAACGCATAGCGGCGACTTTTGCGGGCACTGTCGGCCAAATCCAGCATCTGGGCTGCCAGTGCCTCGTCCCCGCTTGCTTTAAAATATCGTAAAATTTTTTCTCTATCACTACTATTTGCCATACTGCATGCTTCTCCGCTTATTGTTCCCAGGGCTGATTGCCCTCCTGTAAATTGGTATTTTCCGTATCAATATCAACATTAGGCGGAGCGCATACCAGAAGGTTACGGCCAATTTTCCGCAGTGTTCCGTCCAATGCATAAATGGTTCCACTGACAAAATCAATAATCCGTTTTCGAACTTCCCGATCAGTTTCTTCAAAATTAATCACAACCGGCTGGTTTTTGCAAAGGTAATCCGCCATCTTCTGGGAGTCATTAAAATCAATGGGTTCAATCACCACTACACTCACCGGATTTCTGTTAACCGGCATACTAAGCACCTTGTCCCCTCTAAGGGTAGAGGATGGAGTCTTGCTTTCTTCCTCATAACTTTTGTGCAAGTTAGTCTCATAGGAATCAAAGCTAGGAGGTGGTAGCGTCTCTTCCTCCTTATCCCGATCCCGCCAGCTATTGCCAAACATAGGTACTACGTTACCGGTTTCCTTTTCCTGGGGGGCCGTTTCTTCTGCTGCGTTTTCGTCCCCTCCATTATACAGTCCAAAGTATTCTAAGACTTTATTTAATCGTTTCATGCGTTTTAATCTCCACCATTTCTTTTAAAATTTTAACGAATAATCCCGGGCCCCAAATAACGCAGAACCAACTCGAATTTCATTGGCTCCTTCTTCCACGGCAATCCAGTAGTCATGCGTCATGCCCATGGAAAGAATATTTACAGTGCCATTAGATAGTGTCTCCCGTAGTCGTAGAAAATCCTGATAGCCTGCAGCAAAAACGGGCCTTGTTTCTTCCACATTATCGGTTGCTTGGGCAATCACCATAACACCGCGTACCCTGAGATGGGAATAGTCTTGCAATTGAGGAAGGACTTGTTTGAATTCCGCTGGGGCAAAACCACTTTTTTGTGCTTCTCCCGCTTCGTTAATCTGCAGCAAAATATCCTGCACTTTCCCTAATTCACTAGCATATTTCTCCAAAGAGTCCAACAGTTTAAGACTGTCTACACTTTCAATGATACTAAAATGCTCCACGGCATGTTTGGCTTTATTGGTCTGCAAATGACCGATCAGGTGCCAATTGCCGTCACATGGTAAAACTGCCTGTTTGTGCATGGCTTCTTGCACTCGGTTTTCCCCTATTTCTGTAAGACCCGCTTCCAAAGCTTCTGTCACCACGCTAGCTGGATGGTTTTTTGTCACCGCTACGATGGTCACTGCATCACCTGTTGCTTTGGGTTCCGTTCTTTTTTTCAACGCAAGTTGAATCTTATTTTCCACTTTAACAAGTGCATCTTTTAGCAAAGACGTCCACCTCCCTCAGGCTTTTCGCATTAAAATTGCTGCCAGGCGCCCCGTCCTACCCTTTTCCCCCCTATAGGAAAAAAACAGGTCCTGATGACACTTGGTACAGCACGCAGCCTGATAAATATTTTTTGCTGGAATGCCAGCTTCTTGCAGTTGTATTCTATTTAGCTGCCACAAATCCAATAGATAATGACCCTCTCCATGGGGATGAAAACACATTTCATACCCTTTGGCTTGTTGCCAGACCGCTTGATCTACCTCATAACAACAAGGGCCGATAGAGGGACCAATCCCCGCCAAAAGATTTTCTGGACGTGTGCCAAAAGTTTCTTGCATAGCAAGAACCCCTTTTCTGGCGATTCCTCCTAGACTTCCCCGCCACCCGGCATGGAGCACGGCAATGGCAGAACTCTTGGTATCTAGGAGAACTATCGGAGTGCAATCTGCATAAAAGAGCATGAGCGGCAAACTAGCTTCATCTGTCATGAGTCCATCTGCTGCTTGGATGGTATCTTCATAAGAAAACGCACCCTGTCCTGCGTTTTTACTTGTTACCACCGCAATATGGGTACCGTGCACTTGGGCACAGGTTGCTGTCCTTTCCAAGGGAAACCCCATTACTTTCGCTACCTTTTGGCGGTTACGCAGTACTTTTTCCGAAGTATCCCCTACATGCAGCGCCATATTTAGCGTACCAGGTCGTATACTACTTTCCCCGCCGATGCGGCAAGTAAAACCAAGTACGACACCAAAAGTCTCCCAGGCGGGAAACGTGCCCCAGGCTATGCCATGGGATTGTTTAATGATCCAGTTGTCCATGTCATCGCCTTTCTTTATGAGTATGCTACGGGGGTAAAACTTTCCCGTTAAATTGTATTGTACTTTCTTTTTAAAGTTTTGTAAACACATGCAAAGACCGGAGCAACTGCCTGCCCCGGCCCTTTATCTTGTTTTTTATTTTTTATTGCGTTCGTCTGCCGAAACTACCACGGCACAAGCAGCATCACCAGTAATATTCACGGTGGTACGTCCCATATCAAAAATCCGGTCAATACCAGCTACCAAGGCGATTCCTTCCACTGGAAGTCCTACGGATTCCAGCACCATGGCCAGCATGACCATTCCAGCACCTGGCACACCCGCCGTACCGATGGAAGCAATGGTAGCTGTTAACACAATAGTCAAAAGCTGTGCCGGCGTCAAACTGATCCCATAACAGCTGGCAATAAAGACGGAGCACACGCCCTGATAAATAGCAGTCCCGTCCATATTAATAGTCGCACCTAGCGGCAATACAAAGGAATAGACATCCTTAGGTACACCCAACTTATCACAGCATTCCATGTTCATAGGAAGTGTGCCTACGCTGGAAGCAGAAGAAAAGGCGAAAATAATAGCAGGGGCCATACCCTTAAAGAACGTCAGCGGGCTCATTTTTCCCAGCGTTCTCACAGTAAAGGAATACACAACAACAGCATGAACAATGTAGCCAACATAGGCAACCAATAAGACCATAGCTAAAGAGCCTAGGATTGACGGACCGTTTTGGGCTACCACCGGGCAAAGCAGGCAGAAGACACCAATAGGAGAAAGGCGCAGGATCATTTCCATAGCTTTCAGGCAAAGATCGTTCACTGTATTTACCGCCTTGGTACAGGCTTCTGTTTTATCATCGTCAATCAAAAGGACGGCAAACCCGATTAAAAGCGAGGCCACAATCACCTGCAGCATATCGGCTGTCACAAATGGTTTCACAAAATTGCTTGGGAAAATATTTACCAGCGTATCCATAAAATTCACAGCTTTTTTCGCCTTAAATGCCAGTCCTGTAGTTGCAAGAAGCGGGAAACTCCCTTTAAATAAATTGGCAAACAGCAGACCAATAGACACGGCAAACGCCGTGGTGCACAGATAATACGTCACTGTCCGCCCACCGATAACTCCCAGTTTCCGGATATCTTTCATGGAGATAATCCCTGACATAATAGAGAAAAATACCAATGGTGCCACAATCCATTTGATCAAGTTCAGAAAAATAGTCCCGAAGGGTTTGATATAGGTTGCGGCCAATTTGGCACCCCCTCCTCCGGTAAGGGCTACCCCAGCAATAATGGCAAGAACCATTGCAATAAAGATCTGGGTAGCTAACGGCATGCCTTTTCCTTTCCCTGCTGTCATACCAAATACCTCCTTTGTGCGGCACTATGCCGATGTTAATTTTATTTTACCATGAATGTTAGTAGAGATTTTTAGACAATTTTCAGACAGTTTTCTCTTTTATTCTACAATTTTTTTATCTTTTCCGGCTGTCATGAAATATGATAAGATAGTAGGCATAAAACAGTATCATTGTGGACACAAGGGTGTACCGAAGGAGGTTTTTTATGCTGGATAAACGAACCATTGGCATTGTAGGAGTAGGACATGTAGGGGCTCATGTGGCATTTTGTCTTGGGCTTATGGGCATTGCGGATGAAGTCCTACTGTGTGATATGGATGAAAAGAAAGTTACGGGAGAATGCAATGATCTAAATGACGCGGTTCCTTTTATGCCAGGTCGCACTACGTATCGCGTGGTGGATTATACTGGGCTCAGGGATTGCGATATTTTGGTCAATGCCGTCGGTAATATTGAACTATGTAAAAATTTTGACAGAGACAGTGAACTGATTAGCAGCACCCAAAAGGTCGCCGAGGTCATCCCAGTAATTATGGATGCGGGATTCCACGGTCTTATTGTAAATATTACTAATCCGTGTGATGCCATTACCCATCTGGTGGCCAAGTTGTCCGGTCTGCCCAAAGGTCATGTGCTGGGAACTGGTACCCTTCTGGATTCTGCCCGGCTGCATCACAATTTAACGGCTAAAACCGACGTGGATAGCCGGAGTATCCACGGGTATATGATGGGAGAACATGGCAATAGCCAATTTGTACCCTGGAGCCAGGTGCAGGTCTTTGGCCAAGCCCTAGGGAATTGGGAAGTTAGCCAGGATGTGCATATTGACAGAGAAAAGACTAAAGAAGAAGTAAAAAAAGGCGGTTGGGTAACTCTTGCCGGCAAAGCTTGTACCGAGTACGGGATTGCTTCCGGTGCTGCCACCTTACTCCGCAGTATTTTGCGGGATGAAAGACGTATCCTCCCCTGCTCCGCAGAGCTGGACGGCGAATATGGGGAACACGATATTTTTGCAGGGACTCCCGCCCTCATTGGCAAAAACGGTGTGGAAAAAGTCATTGAAGTTAGACTCTCTCCCAATGAATTGCTGGATTTCAAAGCATCCATCGGCGCCATCCGCACCAATATGTTGAAAATTAAAGCCATTGTAGAAGAAAAAACTAAACAGCAACGTAAGGATGGAAATTAAACTATGGACTATACTTACGCAAAGAATTTCTGGACAAAGCGGGATGCCAAAGCAAAAAATATGCCACAGGAGCTATTGGAACAGCGAGTTGCTCTTTTTTTGAAGGAACATAATACCTGCGCTCTAGCTACAGGCTTTGGTAATACGGTGCGCTGTACTACACTCGCCTACCAATATCGCAAAGGGAAAATTTGCATTTTCTCCGAAGGCGGGGAAAAATTTGGACTCTTGGAACAAAATAAACAAGTAGCCCTCACCATTGCTGATACGTATCACGGTCCCGGCACCGCTAAAGGCTTACAAATTGAGGGTACGGCCAAAATACTTAGCCCCGATGAGGCAGATTTTGCATCCCAGCTCACAGAGCTTGGTTATCCGGCACAGCGATTTCAGAAGATGCATCCTCCACTATTTTGCATTGTCATTTCCCCAGAGCATATCGTCTATATCAATGGCGATTTCAAAAAAGAGGGCTATAGCGTCCGTCAGCGTCTTACCTATACTGCATAAAACACGAGGACTGTAAAGAAAGTACTTACTTTCTCTACAGTCCTCGTTTCATTTTACTCGTGAATTTTTACCTTCCCGATAGCTAGTGACATCTTGGGATCCATTTCATCATATATGGTACTTTTACCGGTATCCAATACTTTGATAGCAGCCATGTCATCCTCTGTCAAAGTCCTGACAGCTTTCTAGCCATTCACTGCATCATGCAGTACCTTGCCTATATCCTCCTGGATGCATAAGCTCCGGTCTACGATGGTTTCAGTGCAAAGAGCGTCCTTGGCATTGATACACACATAAAATGCTCTAGGATTCTCTGCTACGCTTTGCCAAAAATTATATTTAATAATGCTGGGCGTATTCCAACCCACGCCCAGTTCCAGGTAGAGGGTCTTCGTCCCCCGGTTCCGCTCCATAAAGGTATCATACCGTCTGGCCGCTGCCTTCCATCCCTCATCCTCTACAAATTGATCATCGCTGCGGAGATTCACAGTCATGGCAGCATTTTTCTCATCCGGGCAGAAGGGAACCAGTTCCGTGGGGATGGTCATTTTTAGTTTTTCAGCAGGTGGCATTTGCAGCGTGTTATCTTTTTTGATGGTAATGCCTTCTGCTTCCAGCATACTGCGAATAATCGGCTCATTGTCATAGGTTTTATGCTTTGCCACAGAACCCCAGGAAAAATGGCTACTCTGCAATAAGCCGTAATCTCCTTGCGTATAGAAAAGCCGCTCTTTGTCAAATCCCATCCGTTGAAAGCAGTGATCCACATTTGTGGTCAGCACAAAATACCCTTTATCTTTAAGAAGTGCTTTTAAATTCTGGAAGACCGCAGGCTTAGGAATGGGCGCATAGCGATTGATCCAGATATTTCGGCACCAGAATCCCCAGAAGGCTTCTTTTGTAGGAAAAGGATAAAACCCTCCTGTATACATATCCTGAAAATGATAGCGCTGCTCAAAATCATAAAAATACTTTTGGAAACGCTCTCCCGTATACACATACCCGGCAGACGTGGATAGTCCACTGCCTGCTCCCACCAGAATCGCATCCGCTTTGGCGATCTCTTTTTTTAATATATGCAGTTGTTCTCCGTAGGAATAGGCACGCCCTGCAACACCACACTCCAGAGAACTAGAAAAATAGGCCATAGGCTCCCTCCCATTAATTTAGAATAATCTTTTGGTAGAGTATAAGATGCTTAAAATTCAATGCGCCGCATTAGTACTTACTTATGTACCAATACGGCGTTTTAGTAACTCATATGAAAATCACTTTTTAGGAATAATTTTAATGGTGGAGATGAGGGGAGTCGAACCCCTGTCCGAAAGCATTGCAATGCAACTTTCTCCGAGCGCAGCCAACATACTTTATTTCAGGGTCCTGCGGCCTATTGGCGGGCTGCAAAACACCCTATCCCGTAGAGTTCCCTTAGCGCCCCCGGGAACTGGCACTAAAGTATCCTGCAAGTGTCGTCCTTTCCTCTCCTGCAGGAAGGGAGAAGAAGAACGTTAGCATTTAAGCTGCTAAAGCGTAAGAATCGTCTGCGTTTATAACGCGTTTCCACCGTTTAATGGGGTTGGCGGGATCCCAGCTCGCTTATCACACCACATCTACCCCCGTCGAAACCGGTACACCCCCAGAAGTAAATTGGTATTAATTATTATACTCTAATGCCAGTAAAAGTGCAAACTTCCTAACTTTTACTGGCATCAAATACGCAAAATTTATTGCTGCTTATTCTTGGGAAATACAATCTGCTTGGGGCCCATTTCGGCATTTTCCGGCACCAACACGTCACTGTAATTGATGTTGCGCACGTGAAGGGTATGGCTCCACACATGTTCATGCCGGTGCAAATATCCGGCAAATGTGATAGGCACCCAGCTCCAGACAAACACAGGATATACAATGGTACATAGCCAGGATTTGGGAGCTGCGTGAATCTTAAAAAGGATAATCGCTGGTATCACATACTGGGCCACACCGATAACCTGCCACACCGAATAGGGCAATAGTGCATAGAGTACGTTGGTATAAAAGGGCACGTAGGAATAAATAGTGCTGCATAGTAAAAAGAACGTAGATAGCAGCAAGAAATAAGGCTGAAATAAATCAATCACGCCGTCAAGGATCACAATATCCCGCCGCTTGATTCCCTCTTTCAACAGTTTAAACAAATAGCGCTCTGCCACGTCAAAATGCCCCTGGGCCCAACGTTTTCGCTGCTTCCAGGACTGCTTAAAGGTAATCACCTTTTCGTCATAAACGATAGCATCCTGGCACCAGGTAGTGGGAATCCCTTCCAAGAGGCACTGCATGGTAAACTCCATATCTTCTGTCAGGCAGGTAGCACGCCAACCATATTTTTTCAGGATATCCGTGGCAATACACATACCCGTTCCTCCAAAGACCGAAGACAGGCCAATGGTATATTTAGCCAGATGCCACACATGGTTAACAATCCAGAAGTTCAAAGAAAAGGTTCCACTGACCCAGCTGTCATTGGGATTTTTAGAATCCAGATACCCCTGGATCAATTTTTCTCCTTTGCAGAAGCGGTTGTTCATTTCTTTTAGAAAATCCAGGTGCACCAGGTTATCCGCATCAAAAATACACACTGCATCATACTGCCTTGGCAGGGAAAATAATTTTTTGAACATCCAAGCCAGGGCAAATCCTTTTCCCTGCTCTTGCGGATCCGTGTTAGTCCGTTCGTACACGGTAGCGCCTTCTTTACTGGCAATAGCGGCGGTTTGGTCCGTGCAATTATCGGCAATCACGAAAATATCGTACAGCTCATCGGGATAACGGAGCCGTTTCAGGTTGTTCACCAGTTCCCCTACCACCCGTTCCTCGTTATGGGCAGCCACAATCACCGCAAAAGTGGTTTCCGGCGTCAGGATTTTGTTTTCCTTCTTTCGAGGCAAAATCCCAAAAAGGGAGATACAAAAATAATAAATGGTAAAGAATACCATCAGGATCTGGAGAGGAATCATGATCAGATCAAAGTAGGTACTCATAAATCCTGATCCTCCTCTTTCTATTTAAATACAGCTTGTCTACCAGTAAATCTCACATACACTGCATTAAGGACACCACACATTGTATAGGTAAACATGATCACAAACGGCCAAGCGCCAGGCTGATACCAAAGTACTAGCGCCCCTAAAATAAAAGCAAGAAACACCGGAACACGGAACAAGGGATTCCCATGCCCCTTAAAATCCGGATAGCGCACCTCACTGTACATGAGTTTCGCTACTAAAAGCGTCAAAAGAGCAACTAAAAATGGACTCACCTGCAGTCCACCCAACACAAAGGTAGCGATTACGCAGGCTCCAGCCGGTGCCGGCATCCCCTCAAAATAGCCATGGATAGCGCTGACATTCACATTAAACCGAGCTAAGCGCATAGCTGCACCAAAAGCAAAAAGTCCAGCAATAATCTGTCCCCAAATTCCGTAGGCAGACAACCCATAGCAATAAATCAAAACCGCTGGTGCCATACCAAAGGAACAAACATCGCACAAGCTGTCCATCTCTACCCCGAACGGCCCGCTGACGCCAAGAGCCCGGGCAGCACGCCCGTCACAGGAATCTGCAAGAATGGCAAATATGATACATAACGGCGCCCAGAAAAATTCTTGTTCCATGGACAAAAAAATAGACATAAGCCCAAATAGCTGGCTAAGGCCGCTAATACTGTTTGGAACGATACGTTTATTCATTGTACGCTTTGCCTCCCAATGGGCGTTATGCCGCCTTTTACTTTATCACCTTTGTGTACCAGGATTTCTACATTCCGTGGCATGACGAGTTCCGCACAAGAACCAAACTTAATCATCCCGTAACGATCTCCCTGGCGCACGCTATTGCCCAAGCTGATCCAGGAAACAATTCTACGTGCCAAGATACCTGCAATCACAATGACCAAAATCCGGTTTTTACCATTATCAATACCTACAGCCATCCGCTCGTTGCGAATGGGTGCCGATTCCTTGTAGGCCGGTTCATAGCCACCGGATGTATACCGCATGTATTTAATCGTACCCGTCATAGGGATTCGATTCGTATGAATGTTAAAAATGGAAAGAAACATGGTCACCTTGACGGCTGGTTCGTTGAGGAACTCTTTATCATAGAAATCCTCCACACTGACCACAGTAGCATCGGCAGGTGAATACAAAAGGCTGGGATCTTGGGGCATCTCCTGCACCCGGTCCCGAAAGAAAAACATAAAATAACAGGCTAGCACAAAGGGGATCACGGCATACACCGCACCGGCTAAAGCGTAAACCAGTAATGTGATGAGAAGTGTACTGCCTATTAAGGGATATCCATCCTTTACGATCGTGTATTTTGTCACGCCTTCACCTCCACCACCATTTGATTATACCTTATCTGCCTGTCTTTGTCCAAAAAAAAGAAGGAAAAATCACGAATTTCGTGCCAATAACACCTTCAGCATAAACTGGGGGATGGCCATCATCCGTCCCAACCTGCTAGGTTGTTTATACAGCCGATACAGCCATTCCAGGGAAGCTTTCTGCATCCACTGGGGCGCCCGCTGTACTTTTCCAGCCAGGACGTCAAAACTTCCGCCTAACCCAATACGTAGCGGCGGCACCAGCTCATCCCTGTATTTATGCAGCCAAAATTCCTGCTTAGGGGCACCCAGTGCGGTAAAAAGTACCTGTGCCCCACTGCCATTGATTTGCTGCACAATTGCTTTTTCTTGTTCTTCCTGGAAATATCCATTACGAGTCCCCACGATTTTAACTCCGGGATACATTACTTCTGCCTTAGCCTTGGCCGCCTCTCCGATACCAGGAGCTGCTCCGAAAAAGAAAAGTTTGGTACCATGCTGGGCACTATATTGCAGTAGTTGTAAAAAAAGGTCATAGCCCGCCACTCGTTCCGGTACCTGATAGCCCAGTTGGCGGCCAGCCCAAACGGCGCCAGCTCCATCCGGCAGCACTAGATCCACTTCCTGAAGCAATTTTTTATAATCCGGCTGTCTTTGACAAAGCATGATAATCTCTGCATTGGCTGTAACCACCTGTGTGATTTCTTTTTGCTCAGTACGCATCATCACCCAGGACACTGCTTCTTGCATTGTAAAGGGAGTCACGGGCACCCCCAGGATATTCATAATCGGTTTTTGCGCCGTATCCATAGAATGCCTCCTTTAAATTGCTCTGGCTTCCGAAGGTACTTCAGTGAAATGGATGCCCGGATTGCGTTCCAATATCCAGTTCAGGTTCCACTCATTGGCTACCAAAATGACTGGGCGACTTTGACCATCATAGACCAGCATGCTATTGTCCAGTCCCTTCATATTCCGGATCGCTTCCGCATCCTCGGCATACACCCAACGGGCCACCGTATACGGGAGAGTATCCATCAGTAGTTTTGCATTGTATTCGTTTAACAGCCGGTATTCCAGCACTTCCAGTTGTAATTGCCCGACTACACCCACCACAAAGCTTTCCATCCCGATATGTTTTTGTTTAAACACCTGGATGGCGCCCTCCTGGGCCAATTGGATAATCCCCTTTTCAAACTGTTTCCGTTTCATGGAATCCTTGGGTTGCACCTTGGCAAAAATTTCCGGTGGGAAAATGGGGAAATCTTCAAATTGAATGGCTGGTTTTTGGTTACAAAGCGTATCTCCGATGGTAAAAATCCCTGGATCAAATATACCGATAATATCACCCGGATAGGCCTTTTCCACACTGGTGCGCTCCTGTGCCAAAAATTGCTGGGGCTGGGATAGTTTGACCGGTTTATTCCCCTGTACGTGCCACACGGTCATTCCCTTTTCAAAAACGCCAGAGCAGATCCGCATAAAAGAAATCCTGTCTCGGTGTGCCGGGTTCATATTGGCCTGAATTTTAAAGATAAACGCAGAAAAATCCGGGTCCTCAGGATGAATCAACGCACCATCCTTTAATTTACGAGGTTGTGGCTGAGGGGACAGTTCCAGAAATTTTTCTAAAAAGCTGCGCACCCCAAAATTGGTCATAGCAGACCCAAAGAACATCGGTGTCAGTTCTCCACGCAGCATCCGTTCCAGATCAAATTCATCCCCAGCAAGATCTAGCAGTTCAATATCTTCTTTTAGATGTGCCAGATTCTCTTCTCCAACGGCTTCTCGGATCACAGGATCTTCCAAGCTTCCCGTGGTACTTTTTAAGATTTTGGAACCATGACTGCTGTCGTTATCAAACAGTTCCACCTGATCTTTCAGACGATCGTAGACGCCGATATAGTGCCCATCCACTCCAATAGGCCAATTGATAGGATAGGCATTGATATGCAGCACCTTTTCAATTTCGTCCATAAGATCCATAGGCGCCCGGCCGTAACGGTCCAATTTGTTCACGAACGTAAAAATCGGCAATTTCCGCCGGTGACAAACCCAGAACAATTTCTTTGTCTGGGGCTCCACCCCTTTGGCGGCATCGATCAGCATTACTGCGCTGTCGGCCGCAATCAGCGTCCGGTACGTATCCTCACTAAAATCCTGGTGCCCCGGGGTATCCAGGATATTCACCCGGTAACCTTCATAATCAAATTGCAGTACAGAACTCGTAACGGAAATCCCTCTTTGTTTTTCAATTTCCATCCAGTCACTCACTGCATGCCGGTTGGCTTTCCGGGCCTTAACGGAGCCTGCCAGATAAATAGCACCTCCGTAGAGTAATAGTTTTTCCGTCAGTGTGGTTTTACCGGCATCCGGATGAGAAATAATGGCAAAAGTCCTTCTCTTTTGGATTTTTTCTTCCAGCTCTGTCATGCTGCTGTTCCTCCCATATCTGGTTTTTCCAGATGAAATCCCTTGGTATTATAGCATTTTTGGCATGAAAAAACGCCACAAAGCAAACTTTGCGGCGTTTTATTTCAAGAAAATGGTCGGAGCGGCGAGATTCGAACTCACGACCTCTTCCACCCCAAGGAAGCGCGCTACCAAACTGCGCCACGCCCCGAACACAAGCACCATTATAGAATAGATTGGGCAAATCGTCAAGAGGTCCAAGAAAATTTTTCCAGAACCCATACATGAGAGAGTAAATACAACCTACTATATGTTTATCTCAGCAGACTATGGTAAATTTGCTGATCCACCTCTTTAAATACGGTAAAAACAACTTTCATCTGGCTTTTGGTTTTCGTAAGCCAATCCAGCACGGTCTTAACAGCAATTTCCGCAGCTCTTTTGTTGGGGAACATAAAAACGCCGGTAGAAATGCAGCAAAAAGCAATACTTGCTACGTTCGTAGCAGCTGCCAGGTCAAGGCAAGAGCGGTAACAAGAAGCAAGGAGTGTTTCTTCTCTTGCCGTAAGACGTCCTGTTACAATGGGGCCTACGGTATGGAGTATATACCGAGCCGGGAGATTGTATCCAGGTGTAATTTTTGCCGTACCGGTTACTTCTTCGTGGCCTTGGCGTTCCATAATTTCCAGGCACTTTTCCCTAAGTTCTACGCCAGCCATGGTGTGGATACAATTATCTATGCAATTGTGAAGAGGCCTAAAGCAGCCTAAGAGCCCGCTATTGGCCGCATTGACAATGGCATCCACTTGCAGTCTTGTAATATCCCCCTGCCACAAAATAAGCCGATTGTCCAGGGAACTAGGTACAAGAGCATTACCATTTACCACGCCTTTTTCGGCAGTAATACTTTGCAGCACCTCTTTTTCAACGGAATAAAATGTCGCCGGGAGCTGGTGACTCCCCCGCGGCATCCGCACATTACATAGTGCACGAAAAAGGGTAAAAGCTTTTTCACTGTCTTGGGGCAGTGTTTCTCCAGCATATTCCGGCATTTCTTTTTGCAGGCATCTAATCAAATAGCCTAGCTGTTCCAGACGCTTTTTCTCTGTCATCTGATCTCCTTTTGGCTCACTTTTTATAAAGTAGTATGGCAAGCTTAGCGGATTAAGTCCTGCATGGTGGCAAAAAAAGTAAGACTCAAAATGCAGGCGATCCCCACCCACTGGATAGCTAGCTTAGCCTTAGGTGGCAGGGCATGGCCGATCATTCCTTCCAGAAGCAACACCAAAAATTGACCACCATCTAAGGCCGGAATCGGTAATAGATTCAATACAGCTAAATTAAGGCTCAAAAATGCCATAAATCCCAGATACGGCACGGCGCCCTGGCTTGCTACGTCACCCGCCATTTGGGCTACACCAATGGGGCCGGAAAGTTCTGCCGGAGCCTTGCGGGTAATAATGAGCTTAAGACCCTGGAGCATTCCTGCTGTTATTCGTTCAATAGAAAGGGCTGAAGCTTTTACACTTTGCATTAGTGTAAGATCCTGATGTTCCATTGGGGGACGGATGCCAAGCAAGAGACGCTTGGTTTCCTTTTCCCGTTTGGGGGAAATAGAAAACGTATAGGGTTTGCCGTCACGCTCTACAATCAGAGAAGACGCGGCTTCTCCGCGTGCCCCTATGGTTTCCCCAATATCCGTCCATTTAACCATGGTTTTGCCATTGATGGATACAATCCTGTCACCTGGCTTAAGTCCTGCCTGGGCCGCCGGATAGTCTGCCATGAGAGAGCCTGCCACAGGAGTATCCAACGGGCGATCCACGCCGCTAATGGCAAAAAGCAGGAAAAAAATCAAAAAGGGTAATACAAAATTCATAAAGGGACCGGCTAGGATCACCAGCATCCGAGACAGTAACGGTTTATTGTTAAAGCCCCTGGGGCCGCACTCCTCACCTGGCTCCATACCGGCAATCTTGTTATACCCGCCCAAAGGGAAAAGGCGCAAGGAATACAGCGTATCCCCTTGTTTTTTCTGGACCAGCAGGGGACCAAATCCAATGGCAAATTCATCCACCTGCATTCCGGTAGCTTTGGCCATAAGAAAGTGCCCCAATTCATGGACGGTAATCAACACGCCGAAAAGAAGTAGCCCGGCAATTACAGTCAGCACAGTCCATCCCTCCTGTTGATTACGCGCCTAGCGAGCTCCCTTGCTTTCCGGTCTGCTTCCACGATGGTTTCATAGGAATCTGCCCGCTGATAAGAGGTTTTGTCCAATACCCGGGCAAGGACATCTGCCATTTCCAGATAAGAAATTTTTCCAGCAAAAAAAGCAGCATCTGCCTCTTCATTGGCAGCATTAAATGCACAGGGAAGGATCCCCCCTGCTTTACCGGCTTGAATGGCTAATGCAAGAGCAGGAAAGGTATGGGTATCCGGTTCAAAAAAAGTTAGCGGCCCAGCCTTCACCAGATTCAACTGGTCAAAAGCGGTATTAAACCGTTTCGGATAGCTTAGCGCATACTGAATAGGCAGCCGCATATCCGGCACACCCATTTGGGCGATGATCGCTCCATCCGTATATTCCACCAGGGAATGCACAATACTCTGGGGATGAATGATGGGCTTAATTTTTTCATAGGGGACATCAAAGAGCCAGTGGGCTTCAATAACCTCCAAGCCTTTATTAGCTAAGGTGGAAGAATCCAATGTCACCTTGGCCCCCATGTGCCAAGTAGGATGCTGCAAGCAGCGCTCCACGGTAACTTGCGCCAGTTCTTCACGCTGCATGCCAAAAAAAGGGCCGCCAGAGGCTGTCAACAAGATCTGTTTCACACTCTTATGAGCATTGCCTTGCAGGCATTGAAAGATGGCACTGTGTTCACTATCCACAGGAGTGAGTTGCACACCGTGTTTTTTTATGGCTTGCACTACAAGTTCCCCTGCCGCTACGAGAGACTCTTTATTGGCAAGGGCAATATGCTTTCCTGCTGCAATAGCCGAAAGCGTGGGTTTTAATCCGGCGTATCCCACCATAGCGCCTACCACGGTATCTGCCTCTGGGCAGGTGGCACAGAAAATTGCTCCTTCAGGGCCGGATACAATTTCTGTTTTGTCCTGAATTCTTTTGCGAAGCTCTTCTGCCCCGACAGGATCCGAAAGGGACGCCATAAGAGGATGAAATTTGCGAATTTGTTTCTCCAATAGGTCTACATTGTTATGAGCGGCAAGGGCCACGACCTGTAGCGTTTCGGGATTTTTTTCTACCACATCCAGGGTTTGCGTGCCAATGGATCCGGTAGATCCCAAAATAGCAATTTTTTTCATGCCAGCCTCCCTTACAGCAAAAATCCCGTGAGAAAATAATAGGCAAAGGGAATAGAGAAAATCAGGCTGTCACACCGGTCTAACACACCCCCATGTCCCGGAAAAAATTTTCCGGAATCTTTAATATCACAGGACCGTTTCAAAATGCTTTCTACCAAATCTCCTAGGGGTGCAAAAAGACCAATCCCGCACCCGAGCAGCAGCATGGATACAATACTGTAATCCAACCATAAGCAGCCCATCAAAAGGACAATAGCTACACAGCCGATAAACCCGCACACGGCCCCTTCCCGAGTTTTCTTGGGGCTGACTTTGGGAAGAAGTTTGGTTTTCCCAAAGGCCCTGCCGCCAAAATAGGCAAAGGTATCACTGGCCCAGGTAGCAAACATGGTCAACCACAAAAGGGCCTCCCCCAGGCTCACGCTTCCCCAGAGAGGAAGCGTATATACATGGCCTGTCAGTTCCCGCAACAGGATAAAATGAGCAAACGGTAGCCCAATATATACCAAGGAAAGACAGGTCAACCCGCAATTTAGGGGAAAATTCCCCCTGGCATAAAGTGCCAGTCCTTCCAGTAGCACCAAAAGGGAAAACAGCGTAATCATGGGAAGCAGCCACTCAGCAAACCCCAGGCCGGCCGCTAGTAGCATAAAGAAAATTCCTAAGGCTCCGCTGCCAATATAGACCTGAATGTTCAATTTGTGCAGCATATTTTGCAATTCTTTAAACCCAGCCATTGCAAGTACCATAACTCCCAACATAAAGGGGAGTCCGCCCATTTTAATGAGAAAAAGGGCAATGGGGATAGCTACGATCGCGGTTTTAATTCTTTGACCCATTCTTGCACCTCACTTATTGAGTCCGCCAAAACGTCTATCACGGCTCTGGTAACTAAGCAGGGCATCCACCAGCAGGCTTTCGGAAAAGTCCGGCCAATAAACCGGCGTTGTCCAAAATTCCGCATAGGCAATCTGCCACAGCATAAAATTGCTGACCCGAAGATCTCCGCCTGTACGGATCAAAAGATCCGGTGCAGGAAGCCCCCGGGTATAGAGATGCTCTGTCACTATCTTTTCATCTATGTCATGGGGCGCCAGCTTCTTTTTCTGCACGAGTAAGGCAAGTTCTCTCGTTGCCTCCACGATTTCCCGCTGTCCGCCGTAATTGATTGCTATATTTAAAATAATCCCCGTATTGTTTCGGGTGGTTTCTAAGGCATGTTCCATCTTTTTTAATACCACTTCCGGCATGCCTTCCCGATCTCCCATAAAACGTACCTGCACATTATATTTGTGAAATTCTTCCAGTTCACTGGTCAGGTATTGGCCTAGGAGATTCATGATAAACTTGACTTCTGTGACCGGACGTTTCCAATTTTCCGTGGAAAAGGCGTAAACGCTGATCACTTGAATTCCCAGTGAGTCCGCAAATTTTACAATAGTGCGCAAGGTTTTTGCCCCCTGGGCGTGACCAAATGTGCGGGGCTTTCCCTGGGCCCTGGCCCAGCGTCCATTGCCATCCATAATTATGGCTACGTGATGCGGTATGGCCTCTGGGTGTAGTTGGGCTATTTTTGCTTCCAGACTTTGTTCTTTTTGATTTGCAGTTTGTTTTTCAGGCTGGTGATTGGACCGTCCAAAAAATTGTCTTAGCATAGATAACCCCCGTTGTCTTTATGCATTGTATTACCATTAAAACAAAAGCAGCGCAGCCGGCAAATCGCAGGCTGCGCAAATGAGCTATCGCTTATTCAACTTTGATAGCGCCGGTCGGGCAAGCGCCGGTGCAAGCATCGCAGTCAATGCAGCTAGCTTCGTCAACGACGTATTTGCCGTCGGATTCAGAAATCGCACCTACCGGGCAAGTTCCAGCGCAGGAGCCGCAGCCGATGCATTCTTCTTCATTAATTTTGTGTGCCATAATCAGTACACCTCCTTTCGAACTTACATCCAACGATTAATTGAATTATATTGTCAGTCGCTCTGCTTTGCTTCAACACATAAGCATCCACATCGCGCCAGACTTGCGTAGTAGAATGAAAGAATGGTCTAGCTCTTACAATCTGCGTTTCCCATCCCTGCGCGTGCAGTAGTTTCAGGGCATAGGATAGCGGTCTAGCCAGTACATCAGGTATGGTAGTTTGCGTACTCACACCGCCATGACTTCCTTTTCTTTTTTGGCCAGCACATCATCAATCTTTTTGGTATACTGGTCAGTCAGTTTTTGGGAATCGTCTTGGGCAGCCTTGGAATCATCCTCCGTGATTTCCTTGGCTTTTAGCATCTTCTTCACGGCATCATTAAAGTCCCGGCGAATATTCCGAATCTCCACACGGCTGGCTTCGCCCTTTTTATTCACCAATTTCACCAGTTCTTTCCGGCGTTCCTCGGTAAGAAGCGGCAGACTCAGGCGAATAACCTTGCCATCATTATTGGGGTTTAGGCCCAAATCACTGGTCTGGATCGCTTTTTCGATGGTTTTAAGCAGGCTACGGTCCCAGGGCTTGATTTCAATCATTCTAGGTTCCGGGATGGATACATTGGCCACCTGAGGTACCGGTGTGGGTGTCCCATAATAGTCCACTTTCACTTGATCCAGCAAAGAAGGGGTAGCCCGTCCTGTACGAATATTGGCCAATTCCGACCGCAAAGCCGTCACAGCATTATCCATTCTTTCTTTGGTTTTCGTCTCTAGCTCTTCTAAGGTAGCCATTTAGGTTCCTCCTACCAGGGTTCCGATTTCTTCTCCAGCAGCAGCCCGCAGGATATTCCCTTCCTTTTCGATGTTAAACACTACAATGGGAATGTGGTTATCCATACAAAGACTGATTGCCGTAGAATCCATCACTCCAAGATTTTTTTGAATGACTTCAATATAGTCTAGGTGATCAAACATGGTGGCTTCTGGATGAATAGCGGGATCCGCATCATAGACCCCATCTACTCCTTTTTTCGCCATCAAGATGGCGTCCGCCTCAATTTCAGCAGCCCGTAAAGCTGCTGTGGTATCGGTGGAAAAATAGGGATTACCCGTGCCTGCGGCAAAAATAACTACCCGCCCTTTTTCTAAATGCCGTACAGCTTTGCGCCGGATGTAAGGTTCTGCCACAGCCCGCATTTCAATAGCCGTCTGTACCCGGGTGGGGACGCCCCGTTGTTCTAGTGCGTCCTGCAGTGCCAAGGAATTAATAACTGTAGCCAACATGCCCATATAATCGGCCGTGGCCCGATCCATTCCCTTTGAAGCTCCCGCTAGTCCGCGCCAGATATTGCCTCCACCGTTCACAACAGCTACATCCAGTCCATTGCTATGCACAGCCTGGATTTGGGCAGCAATGCTATCCACGGTTACAGGATCAATCCCATACCCTCGCTCTCCCGCCAAAGCTTCTCCGCTGAGTTTCAGAATGACACGCTTGAATGATCTTTTTCCAGCCAATCAGAGTCCCTCCCACAGAGTCCGATCTTTCTCTAACTGCTATTATAGGTGAATTTCCCTTTTACTGCAAGGTGTTTCGCCTAAGAAATAGGGCTGTCCTGAGACAGCCCTATGGATTTGGTTTGCTTATTTTACGAAGCTGGCAACCTCAGCAGCAAAATCTTCTTTTTTCTTCTCAATACCTTCGCCCAGCTGATAACGGGCAAATCTCTTTGCCTTAGCACTATGTTCTTTCAGAAGGGTAGTAACGGATTTGTCGGGATCCTTGATGAATTCCTGATCCACCAGGCAGATTTCTTTGTAGAACTTCTGGATCCGTCCCTGTACCATCTTTTCAATGATTTTTTCCGGTTTGCCTTCGTTCCGGGCCTGTTCAGAAAGGACTTCCTTTTCGTGGTCCAGTTCAGCCTGAGGCACCTGGGTCCGATCCAAATAGGAGGGATTTGCCGCAGCAATATGCATCGCTACGTCTTTAGCCACTTCAGCGTCGCCGCCTTCCAGTTCCACCAGGGCACCAATCTTGCCGCCCATGTGAATATACTGGCCAATCGTATCCTCACCATAAGCATAGATGGTAAAACGGCGGATATCAATTTTTTCACCAATTTTAGCAACAGCTTCGGTTACAATTTCGCCCACAGTCTTGCCAGTATCCCCAAAGGTCTGGTTCTTCAGCGCATCCAAATCTGCCGGCTGCTTTGCCGCAATATGTTTGCTGATGGAACGAACCAGATTCCGGTATTCATCGGTATTGGCCACAAAGTCGGTTTCGCAGTTGACTTCCACCATAACCGCTACTTTACTAGCTTCGTCTACATAAATATCTACCAGGCCTTCTGCCGCAACCCGGCTGGCTTTCTTAGCCGCCTTGGAAAGGCCTTTTTCCCGCAGGAAATCAATAGCCGCATCCATATTGCCATCGGTCGCCGTCAGAGCTTTCTTGCAGTCCATCATGCCGGCGCCAGTGCGTTCACGCAATTCCTTTACCATGCTCGCAGTAATTGCCATCTGTATTCCTCCTGTAGTAACGGATCAGATTACTTATTCAGCGTCTTTCTCTTCGACTTTTTCTGCTTCTTCTGCCACAACGGCTTCATCATCCACAGCGGCAGCCTTGCCTTCCAGCACCGCATCAGCCATTTTGCTGGTGAGTAGCCGTACGGCACGAATCGCGTCATCGTTAGCAGGCATCAGGTAATCCACTTCATCCGGATCGCAGTTGGTATCTACGGTAGCTACAATGGGGATGTGCAGTTTCCGGGCTTCCAGGATCGCGTTGTGTTCTTTTCTCGGATCAACGACGAAGAGTGCCGCAGGCAGTTTCTTCATTTCTTTGATGCCGCCCAAATATTTTTCCAACTTTGCCATTTCATGACGCAGCACAATTACTTCTTTTTTAGGCAGTACCGCAAACGTACCTTCTTCTTCCATCTTTTCCAAGTCATGGAGCCGTTTGATACGGGTTTGGATGGTTTTGAAGTTGGTCAGCATGCCGCCCAGCCATCTTTCATTAACATAGAACATATTGCAACGTTCTGCTTCTTCTTTGATGGCACCCTGGGCCTGTTTCTTGGTCCCTACAAACAGAACTTGACCGCCCTTTGCCGCAACTTCCCGCAGGAAATTATAGCATTCTTCCACTTTCTTAACGGTTTTTTGCAGGTCAATGATGTAGATCCCGTTCCGTTCCGTGAAAATATACGGAGCCATCTTGGGGTTCCAGCGGCGGGTCTGATGCCCGAAGTGAACGCCTGCTTCCAAAAGTTGTTTCATCGATACAATAGCCATGTTACTTCCTCCTGTTTTTCCTCCGCAGTGTATTTTCCGCATCCCCTCTATTTGAGGACAGGCACGTCGAAACGCTGCGTGTGTAGTGATGGGGCTGCCAATTTTACAGCTGTGGGTCATTATACCATACTTGTTACAAACGTTGCAAGTTAAACTTTATGCGTTCTGTAAGTTGCGTATCTGTAAAAATTTCGGTATAGTAAGCATGAACGTACCAGTACTGGCGTTGCAGATTTACAACGTAAGAAAAGACGCTACTATTTATCTGCATGCCGGAAAGGAAAAACCATGACGATGTCACGCAGAGAGTTTTTAAAAGGGAGCCTGGGCCTTGTGGCAGCCGCTGCAGCTGCCGGCGGTGGCGGCTGGGCCTATCTCAACCAGCCCCAATTTGGCCGCAGCCCAACAGGCACGCGCTTAGAAAAAATTTTAGCATCTCCCCACTATAAAGACGGACAATTTCAAAACCTTCTCCCTACCACTGTAATGACCCAGGAAGGAGAAAAAGATAATCGGGTCACAGGCCTTTTAAAAATGTTGTTTGGGGATAAAAAAGGGCTGGTCCCTGAAGAACCAATCCTGCACAGGAAAACCAACTTGTTTTCCCTGGATCCGTACAAAGATTGCGTCGTATGGATGGGACACTCCAGTTTTTATTTGCAACTAGCCGGCCACCGAATTCTCATTGATCCCGTTTTTAGCCCCTATGCAGCCCCTGTTTCTTTTGCCAATAAGGCGTTCCCTGGTAGCAATGCCTATACGACTTCGGATATACCGTCTTTGGATCTTTTGATCATGAGCCATGATCACTGGGATCACCTGGATTATCCCACCATTATGGGATTAAAGGATAAAATTCAAGCGATCCTTTGCCCATTAGGGGTGGGAGAATATTTCGAGCAGTGGGGTTTTTCCCCGTCCCAATTGGTTGAAGGGGACTGGAACAGCGCCTTTACACTGTTCCCCGATTTAACCGTGCATATTCTCCCCTCCCGGCATTTTTCCGGACGCCTCCTAAAGCAAAATCAAACCCTTTGGAGTGGATTTGCCTTGATCACGCCGGAGAAAAAAGTGTACTATACCGGTGATGGGGGCTATGGCCCCCACTTTAAAGCCATTGGCAAACAATTTGGCGGTTTTGATCTGGCTCTCACAGAAAATGGGCAATACAATTTGAACTGGCATCAGATCCATATGCTGCCTGAGGAATCGGCTCAAGCCATGGTAGATGTAGGAGCAAGGCTGGTGCTGCCTGCCCATAACAGTAAATTTGCTCTGGCGCGTCACCTCTGGCAGGATCCCATGCGGGACCTTGTAAAATACAGCAAAGACAAGCCCTATACGCTCCTCACCCCGCAAATCGGTCAGCTTGTGTCCATTGATCCTGCTCATCCTGGAGTGTTTTCACACTGGTGGGAGGATATGCGGTAAAAAGAAACAGCAGTAGTAAAAGCGCTTGCTTTTACTACTGCTGTTTCAAGTTCGTGTTTTTACTTTGTTTTATCCGACTGCCCTTTTTTGAGCATGTTCTGAATTTCCTGCATGAAACTGTTCACATCGGCAAATTGGCGATATACGGAAGCAAACCGAACATAAGCGATCTGGTCTATTTTTTCCAGATGGGCCATCACGGCTTCACCGATCTCCGTGGACTTGATCTCGTTTTCGCCCTTGGCCCGGATCTCTGTCTCAATCTGGTTCGTGAGATTTTGGATCTGCTCATAGGTAAACGGGCGCTTTTCAAAAGCACGCAACAGTCCTGCCAAAATTTTCTTGCTGTCAAACAGTTCTCGTCGTCCATCCCGTTTCACAACGAGAAGGGGTACCTGTTCATATTTTTCATAGGTGGTGAAGCGCCGTCCGCACTGGGGACATTCCCGGCGGCGCCGAATGGATCCGCCACCGTCTACGGAACGGGAATCCACTACGCGGCTATCTTCATACCCGCAGAAAGGACATTTCATACTACCACTTCCTGCCGTTACTTACTTGTTACGAATCCAGGGCGGAATCTCCGAAGTCGGCTCCGTGAAGCTCTTTACCTTGGAGCTGGCAGCTGATTCAGCGGCCTGGGTAAACCGGCTATTAGAAGTTTCCGGTTTGGTAAAAGGTTTTGGTTTCAAGGTGCTGGAGACAGTGTTGCTTTTACCTTCTTCAATCCCGGTAGCAATTACAGTAACCCGGATTTCATCTTCAATGGTTTCGTCGATATTGGCACCAAAGATAATAATGGCATCCTGATCCACCACATCGGTAATAATCTTGCTGGCTTCGTTGACGTCCATCAAGGACAGATTGGGCCCGCCGGTAATGTTCAGCAATACGCCTTTTGCACCTTCAATGGTGCTGTCCAAAAGTGGGCTCTTAATGGCGGCTTCGGCTGCTGCCGCAGCACCTTCGTCACCCTTAGCCGTACCAATTCCCATCATGGCAGAACCAGCGTTCGTCATCACGGCTTTTACATCATTAAAGTCTACGTTAATCAATCCAGGCACAGCAATCAGATCACTGATACCTTGTACACCTTGGCGCAGGACATCGTCGGCCAGTTTAAACGCATCCCGCATGCTGGTCCGTTTGTCCACGACTTGGAGTAAGCGATCATTGGGGATGGTGATCAGGGCATCCACCTTGGATTTCAAATTGGCAATGCCTTGTTCCGCTACGTTGTAACGGCGGCGACCTTCAAAAGCGAAGGGTTTTGTCACAACACCGACGGTCAAAGCACCAGCTTGTTTGGCCAATTCTGCTACCACATGGGCCGCACCGGTACCGGTACCACCACCCATACCAGCAGTAATGAAGACCATGTCAGCGCCCTTGACAGCTTCTGCCAGGGCATCTTTGGATTCTTCTGCGGACTTTTCTCCGATTTCCGGATTGGCACCAGCACCTAATCCTCGGGTCTCATCTTCCCCGATCTGGATCTTCGTAGGTGCTGAAGATTTTTTAAGTGCCTGGGCATCGCAGTTAACGGCAATGAATTCCACACCTTCCAGCCCGGCCTCAATCATACGATCTACGGCATTATTGCCGCCACCGCCTACACCGATGACTTTAATTTTCTCCAGGGGCTGATCCACAGTGTCTTTATCTGCCTCGTACTTCATACATGGTCCTCCTCATCATTTCTATACTAAAATTCATCGTTTTTAACGTACACTATATATAGTATACCATTTCACGCTGTATATTTCATCTTTTTTTACAAAAAATCTTCGATTTTTCTAGCTTGTTTTCATAAGCAGACGGCGGATGATCGCAATATTGTTAAAAATCCGCAATCCGAACGCAATCATCGCCACATAATACAAATCCATACCCAGACGCATACCGAAATAACATAGAAATACGGCAAACAGCGCATTGGCAAAAAAACCGCTTAAGAAGATCTTGCTGTTAAAATGCCCTTCCCGGGAAGAGCGATACCCCCCAAAAGCTGCATCCAGACAGGACATAAACGCTACTGCCACATACCGGCTGTAAGTGGGGGGAATGACTGGCAAAAAGACGCCTAAAGCAAGGCCTGCACAAAGACCTGCTCCTGCATAAAGTAAAATCATGGGTTCTTTCCCTCCTTTACTTTGGAATATTCCATATGCCGGGTTCCTTTAAAAGCAGGGATTTCCACATCATTTTTTTGTTTTACATCAACTTCAATGCCCCAAAATTTCAGGGTTTCCACCACGCCGCCCCGGAGTCGCAGCGCACTTTCCAGGGACTTAGGATCTCCGATAGCACGGATCTCATAAGGCGGGGTAAAGCGGGTATTGTTGACACTTACCGTTGGTCCGGCACAGCGGACTTCTGATACGTCCAGCAACCTCTGCTGATTAAAAGAAAGTGCTTCGGCCCCGGCTGCCCGCAATTCATTTAAAATCCGTAGCAAGTCATCATCGTGAATCACATACAAATTGGGGTTTTCTCCTTTTTTAGGCTTCACATGACTATCATCTACCGTGACCACGACACCAGGTCCCGTAAGAGCTGTTTCTCCAGCTTTTGTTTTGAGGGCTTCCAGGGCAACACCGTCCCCATTCCCATTTTTTTGCATTTCTTCTAGTTGTGCATTCAGGCGTTTATTCTCGGTTTCCGCATCTTTGAGTTTAGCCACCAGGTCTTCTGCCCGGTGTTGGTTTAAGGAAGCTCTGGCTTGTTCTGCGCTGCGGAACTGGGTGGAAATCATAACGCCCACCAGGAGGCACACCAGGAAAGTAAAAAATTTCTCGCGTTTGTTGTGATGCACCATGGCGTTCTCCTCAGTTTTTTATTTTCCCAGTACTTTCACATAGGGTTTTTCATACGTCACATCAATGTACTCTGCTTTAATTTTTTTTGTCTCCAGCTCCCGGCAGATAGCTGCAATGGTATCCAGCTTATTATTGGCATTTTCATACGTCCCTACAATAAGCGGCACGCCGCCAGATAGATAGAATTTTAAATTCTTGTTGGTATCCATAGCAATACCCGTGATCCGATCACGAAGCGGTGCACTTAGCTTGCCTAAAAAGCCCAAGATGCCTAGGACTTCCGGATCATCCGTCAGCTCTCCCAAAGAAAGGTCCTTGCCTATACTGTAACCCGTAAGTACCGGTGCAGAACCATCAGCAATGCCTTGCCCCACTCCGATCACATGTCCTGTAGCGTCCAATTTACCATAGGTCTTACCCGTAAAATTTACGTAGAGTACAGGCTGCCGGTCATTAACATACAATTTTAACGTTAGCGGCCAGCCATAGCCCAATGTGGCTTTTTCCACACGGTAATCGCTGCGTACCTTTTGCAACAGGTTGTGCCAGTTTAACCGGAATAGATTCATGGGCTTAGGTGCATCAGCCATTTGTTCTACTTCTTCCTGGGTAAGTAGCGCAGTGCCTTCTACCTGCAACCTTCCAAAAGCGACCCATGGCTGATGCAAAAAGGCTACTAGGCCAAGTATCATGGCGAGCACAGCTAGGAGACGAAAAATCCGTCCTTTTTGCAGGCCTTTCGGTTTCTTTTTGGGATTGCGCCTGCGCTGTTGCATTGATGGTTCTTCTTCCATGCGATGCTGCGTTACCATTTCTTCCTTGTACCGATTTTCCTGACGCAAACGGGCCCGTTGCAGCTCCTCCCGAAAGGTAGGTCGATGGGTTCCTTCCAGGTTGCGTGAATCCGTATGCGATTCGTTTGTTGGCATCTGCCGGGATCGGCGTACCCGGGGCTGCATCCACTTGGGTCTATCCATACTATCTGGCCGATTGCAGAATTTTTTCGCACAGATCCGGGAAGGAAAGCCCCATGGCAGCTGCCGCTTTAGGAATCAGACTGGTAGCGGTCATACCAGGGACAGTGTTGACTTCCAGTGCAATGGCCGTACCATCTTCTGCCAGCATGAGATCCGTCCGTGCCACGCCGCTGCACCCCAATGCGTTGTAGGCTGCTACAGCAATTTGCTGCAGCCGTTTTGTAGTGGATTCATCAAAAGGAGCCGGGCACGTATAGGTAGTAGCTCCCTTGGTATATTTATTGTGAAAATCATAGAAATTTTCATGGGGTTCGATGAGAACTAAGGGCATCCCCACAGGCTTGCCATCTGCTCCTGGCATCACGCCGGCAGCTACTTCTTTTCCCTTAAAGAAGGCTTCTGCCAGTACCCGGTCGCCATACCGGAATGCCTCTTCCAGGGCTGCTTCCAATTGTTGCTCATCTTTTACAATAGTAACTCCAATACTGGATCCCTGGGCTGCCGGTTTGACCACACAGGGAATCCCCAGTTCCTGGAGAATCCGTTTTTTAGGGGACACTGCATCCTGTTTCGTAATGTACAGGCATTTGGCCGTGGGCACATGATTATTTTCAAATAAGTGCTTGGTAAAAAATTTATCCATGGCCACGGCACTCGCCAGGACGCGGCTGCCTGTATAAGGAATCCCCAGCATTTCCAATATACCCTGAAGTCGCCCGTCTTCTCCGTATAGTCCGTGCACCGCATTAAAGACAACGGTGGCGCCACTTTCTTTTAACTGTTCCACAATGTGCTGAGGATCCAGATCAATTCCCACGGCCTCATACTCTTTTTCCTGTAGGGCGCTTAGAATTGCATTTCCTGTGTTCAGGGATACTTCCCGTTCTTTAGAAGGGCCTCCCATTACAACGGCTATTTTAATATCCTTATGCATTTTCCTGCCTCCGTTCCAATGCTTTTACCAGCGCTTCTCCCAGCTTGAAAATATCTCCTGCTCCCACGGTCATTACCAGATCCCCCGGTTGGACCATCGTTTCCAGTTTTTCCAGGATGGTGGTTTGATCCGGCAGGTATGTCACTGATTGCCCTGTAGTATGATGGATTTCTTCGGCCAATTTTTCCCCCGTCACCCCTGGGATCGGATCTTCGCTGGCTGCGTAAATAGCTGTGATAATGAGTTCATCCGCTGCCTTAAAAGCTACGGCAAACTCTTCATGAAGCAATTGGGTACGGGTATAGCGATGCGGCTGGAAAACCACCAATAGCCTCTTAGGCTGCGTTTGCCGGGCGGCAGCCAGTGTCGCTTCTACTTCTGTAGGATGGTGCGCATAATCATCCACCACCCAGATATCATGTATTTTTCCCTTAGTTTCAAACCGGCGTTTAGCCCCGGTGAATTTTTCCAAAGAAGCTAAAATGGTGGGAAGGGGAATACCTAGTAGCTCCGCCGTAGCAATCGCTCCCAATGCATTTTGCACATTGTGCCGGCCCGGAACGATCAAATGACACTGCCCAAGGACGTTTCCCTGCCGCACTACATCAAATGTACTGCCACTAGCCTCGTAGTGAATATTTTGGGCAGTGTACTCCGCATCGGGAGCTGTCAGTCCGTAACTTACCACTTGCTTATCCGTATGCATTCCAATCTCGTGAACCCGTGCATTATCATAGCATAGCACTGCAGTCCCGCCGGGCTTAATCTGGCTGACGAATTGGTTGAAAGCCTTAGTGATATTTTCTTGGCTGCCATAATGATCCAGGTGGTCGTCTTCAATATTGGTGACAACAGCAATAAACGGATGAAACTTCAGGAAGGACCCGTCACTCTCATCGGCTTCTGCCACCACATACCCGCTTTCCCCACTGCGGGCGTTGGAGTGAAGATTATTCACCACGCCCCCCACCACAATGGTGGGATCCAATCCGGCATCCACGGTAATACAGCTTAACATGCTACTGGTGGTCGTCTTCCCATGGGCGCCGGCCACCGCAATGCCATTATGTTTATTCATAAGATAGGCCAAAACATCGCTGCGGTGAATCACAGGCACTTGGCGGCGTCTTGCTTCTACCAATTCCGGGTTATCTGGATGAATGGCAGTGGAAACAACGACCACTTCCGCCCGTTCAATCTGGCAGGCTGCGTGACCGATAAAGACCAATGCTCCTTCTTTTGCCAATTTGGTCGCCATGAACCCGGGCTTCACATCACTGCCGGAAACGCTATATCCCCGCTTGATCAATACATACGCCAGAGCGCTCATGCCGGCACCCCCGATGCCAATAAAGTGTATATTTTTTACGGTATCCAAGTCAACCACGATGGATGTCCTCCTCATTTTGTTTTGCCAGGGCAAGGGCCGCTTGGGCAATGGTCATTGCGGCATCCGGGCGAGCAGCTTTTAAAGCAGCTAGGTGCATTTTTTGCAGTAACCCCGGATCTTTAAAAAGCTGCTGAATTTTGTCCAAAAGCCAGGTGCCTGTCAGCGCGTTGTCCAAAATGACTTCGGCAGCACCTTGGGCCGCCAGTGCGCGGGCATTGTATTCTTGATGATTGGCAGTCGCATAGGGATAGGGAACCAGCACAGAAGGAACACCCCGCGCCATAAGTTCTGCTAGTCCGATAGCCCCAGCCCGGCTTACTGCCAAGTCAGCTGCGGCTAGCGCCTTGGGCATCGCATGGAGGTAAGGCAGAACATGGATATTCTTTGCTTCCATAATGTCCTTTCCCAGCTTAGCCGCATGCGTTTCGTAGCCAGCGGTTCCGGTAGCGTGCAGTATCTGGATATGCGGATCGTGAGCTAATACCCGTTCCACTTCTACCATGGCAGTGTTAATCGCCCTCGCACCTCGACTCCCGCCAAAAACCAACAACGTCTTTTTAGCCGGGTCCAGATGGAACTCCTGCACACCCTCTTCCCGTTTTACCGCCAAGATTTCCTGCCGTACAGGGTTTCCAGTATAGATTTTTTCCCCGTGGGAAGAAAAATACGGTGCTGCCTCCTGGTAACCTAGAAACACGTTATCTACAAAACGGGATAAAATTTTATTGGTCACGCCGGGCATAGCATTTTGCTCCTGGATACAAGTAGGAATTTTCTTCCAGGCCGCCCAAAAGAGAATGGGACCGCATACGTAGCCTCCCGTTCCTATCACTAGATCCGGTTGAATTTCCCCCAGCAGCTTGTGGGCTTCCTGCATACCCAAAAGCAATTTTCCCGCACTCTTTAACGTAGAAAGTCCTAAATGCCGTTCAAAGCCAGCGACTTCAATAAATTTCAGGGGATATCCGTAGCGGGGAATAATATCCTTTTCCAATCCTTTTTGCGTTCCCACAAACGTGATTTCGCACTGGGGATCCAGTTGCTGCAAGGTGTCGGCGATGGTAAGAGCCGGATAGATATGGCCTCCGGTCCCGCCGCCGGATAAAATCACTTTCACGCTTGTGCCTCCTTCGCCAGCTGCTGGACAATTTTTTTAAAAACCCGTCCCCGCTCCGGATAGTTATTGAACATATCATAGGATGAGCAGGCCGGGGACAAAAGGACTACCTCCGGTGCTTTGGCCATACTGCTGGCCTTGCGTACCGCTTCTTCAAAGCTCCCATCAACTAAGACAACATTTTTTACGCCATGATCTTTTGCCGCTTGGGCAAACCGCTGCCGCGCTTCTCCTAAGAGGATCAAGGCGTCGGTCTTTTTTTTGGCCATTTCCATAAAATCATCCAGGCTAGTCATTTTATCATGGCCGCCTGCGAGCAGAATCACGTGGCCCTCTTTAAAAGCCTCCAGTGCTTTCACCGCCGAATCCGTATTGGTGGCCTTGGAATCATTATAGTATTTAACACCAGCAATGGTTGCTACATATTCCAAACGATGTTCCACACCCTTAAAGGTCTTTAGCACCTTTGCCATGGCCTCTGGCTTTACCCCCGCAAAGAAGGCACACAAGCAGGCAGCTAATACATCCTGTTCATTGTGGGCACCAAAGATTTGCAAATCAGAAACCTGACAAATTCTTACTATGACGCCTTTCCACTTAATGGTAAACCATCCGTCTTCAATAAAGCCCCCTTCTGGTAGAACTTTTTTTGTACTAAAATACACAACCCGGCTTTTAGCTTTTATTCCCAGGCCACTGGAAACCGGATCGTCGGCATTTAAAATCAGTATATCTTCGGGGCGTTGAAAAGCAAAAATTTTGGATTTTGCTGCCACATAACCAGCCATATCCCCGTGCCGTTCAAAATGATCGGGCGTAATATTTACGATACAGGCAATATCCGGAGCCAGACTGGTGGTTCCTTCCAATTGAAAGCTAGATAGTTCTGCCGCCACATACGAATTCTCATCCAGGTGCTGTAATTCTTTACTCAGGGCAAACCCAATATTTCCCGCCACTGCCGTTTTGACCGGCAAGGATTGCAACATCTGCCCCAAAAGGGTCGTTGTCGTTGTTTTCCCATTGCTTCCGGTAATGGCACACCAATGTCCTTTATATAAGCGGCTGGCTTCCTCGGCCTCTGCGATAATTTCCAGGCCCAGTGCCCGGGCTTTTTTCACCGTTTCCGTGGTAAAGGGAATCCCAGGGGAAATAATAAACAAATGGCAGGCTTTCAGGTACGGTTCCGGGTCTACCTGGCATACATACTGTCCCCCTTTGGCAGCAAACTTCTCCAACCAACGAGGATCCAGTGCCTTTTCACTATCATTGTATAAAATGACCTCTTCTCCCCGGTCACTTAAGACTTCTGAAACGCCAATACCGCTGATACCGGCACCGTAGACAAAAATTTTCTTGGTTTCACCCATAGGAAACGTCCTCCCTTATCCTTATTTATACAAATATAAGGCAATCCCACACAGGGAAAATATACAGCTCATAACAAAAAATAATTTTACCACGGATGTTTCTTTCCTACCACCCAGTTCAAAATGATGATGCAAAGGTGCCATACGAAAGATACGTTTGCCATGGGTCAGCTTAAAATATCCCACTTGAAGTATCACGGATAAGGCTTCTAGAACATATACGCCGCCGATAACGACCAGTAAGAGTTCCTGTCTTGTTCCAATGGCCACCGCTGCTACGGCGCCGCCCAGTGCCAATGACCCGGTATCCCCCATAAAGCAGCGTGCCGGATGGTGATTATATAGTAAAAATCCCAGGCAAGTCCCTACAATCGCCAGTGAAAACCAGGCTTCTGGCAGATGCTGGCTATCGTAGGCGATATACGCATAGGCCAACATTACAGGAACCGTTACACTGGCGGCAAGGCCATCCAGTCCGTCCGTCAAGTTGACCGCATTGGTTGTGCCCACCAGGAGAAGTAAAAAGAAGGCAACATAGCCGGCTCCCAAATAATATCCTTTTCCTAGTACGGGGATCCACAAATCCATATTGAAGAAGGCACGATCTCCCGGCAAGAGGAGATAAAAGCCAGCCACCAAGAGCTGCAGGAGCATCTTTTGCCGGGCTGTCAGCCCCAGATTTCGCTTAAAGCCAATTTTCAGGCCGTCATCCAAAAGCCCGATAAGTCCATAGCCAGCAAATAGCCATAGCGCCATCAGGCTATGTCTATCTTTTGGAGTCCAGAGTAAGATCGTAATGGCAACGGCCGACAACATCATCAAGCCGCCCATCGTAGGCGTTCCGCTTTTCTTTAGATGTTCCTTAGGACCACATTCCCGAATGCTTTGCCCAAAATGCAGCCGATGCAATAAAGGGATCAGCATATATCCGATTCCTGCTGTAGCGATAAAGGAAGTCAATAAAACAGCCATTCCCTTTAGGGCACTTTCTGTCATTGTACGTCCTCCTTATCGGTGAAAACCATGGAAACCAACTGATCTACTCCCATAGCATGGGAGCCTTTTAATAAAACCGTATCCCCCGGTTGCAAACTCTTAGCAAGGACCTTGGCTGCCGTTTTTTGATCCACGCAGTACTGGACAGTCACGCCCGCTTTTTGGGCAGCCTGCGCCATATAACATGACGCAGGGCCATAACAAATGAGTTCCTCGACTCCATATTGGCCTGCCCATTTCCCCACTGCTTCGTGTCCACTCCGGGAATGAGAACCCAATTCCAGCATATCGGCCAATACTGCTACGGCTCGACCTCTTCCTTTACTGCGTGCTACATTCTGCAGCGCTTCCAATCCCGCTTTCATAGAGGCCGGGCTGGCGTTATAGGCGTCATTAATTACAGTAATATCTCCAAATTGCAAGATTTCCTGCCGCATCCCCGTCATCTGGAGATGCTCCAGTCCGTGGGCAATGTTCTCGTCTGGCACACCATACACCTCGCCCACAGCAATGGCAGCTAATGCATCTAGGACATTATGGCGACCCAAAAGAGGCAGCCGTACTGTCTGTAAGTTTCCTGTAATCCGACTTACATAGGCAAATTCTGTTTCTAGTCCTTTCCCTTCAACAGAAACCGCCTTCACATCGGCAGCACTATCGACGCCATAGGTATGTACAGTAGCGCCGGTTTGCATATCCCGCACCCGGGGATCATCCCCGTTTAGAAAGGCATCATTGCTAGCCGTAAAATTTTCCAGTATTTCACTTTTGGCTTTCGCAATATTTTCTATGGAACCTAAAAGTTCCAAATGGGCTTCTCCTACATTGGTGATAACGGCTGCATCCGGTACTGCGATGGCCTTCATGGCACGAATTTGCCCCAGTCCTCGCATCCCCATCTCTACCACCGCGATTTCTGTATCCGGCTGAATGGCAAAAAGGGTTTTGGGAAGCCCGATTTCATTATTAAAGTTGGCCTGGGTTTTCACTACCCGATAACGCTCTTCCAGTACCGCACTTATCATATCCTTCGTGGTGGTTTTTCCGTTGCTTCCGGTAATGGCTATGACTTTCAATTTTGGAAAACTTAAACGATAGGCTTTGGCAATTTGCTGATACGCCAAAAGCGTATCCTGTACCACAAAGCAGTGCCTAGCATCCACATGGTCGGGCACATGTTCCACGACCGCAGCTGCGGCTCCTTTGGCAAACGCTTTTTCCACAAAAGCATGCCCGTCAAATTTTTCTCCCTTTAAAGCAACAAACAAGTTGCCTGCTGCAATGGTCCGGGAATCCGTGGTCACGTCAGTAAATTCCGTAATGAGCGGTATATTGTTGGAACATTGCAGCGCTTTTTGTACTAGTTCAACAGTCAGCATGGCCCGTCCCCTTTTGAAAATATGTCCGGACCACTTCGCCGTCATCGAAATGAATGGTTCGGTCTTTTAGAATCTGATAGTTTTCATGGCCTTTCCCGGCGATCATCACGACGTCCTTAGGAGACGCATGACTGATGGCATATTCAATGGCTGTTTTACGATCGCTAATCGTATGGATTTCTTTGCCGTCTGGAGGATTGACCAGGCCTTCCTTGATATCCCGGATAATTGCATCCGGATCCTCGCTGCGAGGATTATCACTAGTTACGACCAAGACATCCGCCAAATCTAAAGCAATTTTCCCCATGATAGGCCGCTTTTTACGATCCCGATCGCCACCGCACCCGAATACTACCCAAAGTTTTCCCTGGGTGATTTCCCGACTGGTATGTAGCACATTTTCCAAGCCATCAGGGGTATGGGCATAGTCCACAATAACAGTAAAAGGCTGTCCGGCATGAATCAGTTGAAAGCGTCCGGGCACTCCTTGAAACGCGTTTAACCCTTTTTCAATTTCTTCTTTAGAAAGGCCTTCTGCAATTGCGGCGCAAATTATTCCCATAACGTTATACACATTAAATTCCCCGGTAATATGCAATTTCAGCTGCATATCTCCCAGCGGAGTATGAAGATGCAGTTCCATATGAGTTGCCGCCACATGGAAGGTATAGGGGTACACGTCATAGGTATCTTTCATGCCAAAAGTCATGATTTTGGTTTGTACCCGGTTCATGATCAAGGCAGCGCTGGGATCATCCGCATTAAAAATTGCTGTCTTGTGAGGCTTATTCCCCTCATGGAGATGTAAAAATAAAAGGGCTTTGGCTTCCCGGTAATTTTCCATAGTTTTATGGAAATCCAAATGATCCTGTGTCAAGTTGGTAAAAACGGCAGTATCGTATTCGATACCCGCAACACGATTAAGGGCAAGGGCATGGGAAGAAACTTCCATGACCACCACGTCGCAGCCCGCTTGCTGCATCTCATAGAGCATACGTTGCAAGTCCACCACATTGGGGGTTGTATTGCGGGAGGGGATTACCCTATCTCCGATACAATTATGGATCGTTCCGATAAGACCCACCTTATGTCCATTTTCCGTAAACAAGTCACGCAAAATAGTAGTCGTGGTTGTTTTCCCATTGGTCCCGGTGACGCCAATCATCCGCATCTTGGAAGACGGATACTCATAAAACCAAGGTGCCAGATGGGTCATAGCCGCTTGTGTGCTGGGCACCCGGATCACTGTACAACCTGTGGATTCTGGAACGGTTATGTCTTCTTCTGCCAAAATAGCACTGGCGCCTTGGGATACGGCTTTGTCAGCATAGGCATGTCCATTGGTATGTTCCCCTTTTAAGCATATAAAAAGGCAGCCAGGTCCTGCCATGCGGGAATCAATTGTCAGCTGTGTGACAGTTTTTTCTCCATGACCGGCTGCGATTTTACCATCGGGCAGCTGCGCCAGAATTTCCTCTATCGTTCTTTCCATGTCCATCCCCCTAGTTTTCTTTTCAGACAAAACAAAAGGCCTGCCACAGCTGCGGCAGGCACCATATATATTGGAGGAGACAGCCGCAGGCAGCATGTTACGGATTACGCACGTAAATATTGCTTCTGGCCGTACTCATACCCAGTTTCTTTTCTGCAATTTCTGCAATGCGCTGCGGATTATGCAACCGCTCCACATCAATTTGAAGGGTCTCCGATTCATCCAGACACTGGGCTTCCAGACCTTTCAGCTGGACCAACGCACTGCATTTTGCAAAGTACAGTTCACTTAAAGCCACATTCACGAATATTAATGATAATACCAAACTAGCTAATAATGCAACCTGTCGGGCTCTTTTATTTACTTTTTTCCTGACGGTATCTGTTTTCCGGGTGGGATATACCCTTCTAAGGGGAATGGATTCCGCTTCCTTATAGGCTGTAGAGCCATACGTATAGCTATTTCTGCCATTCCATGCTACCTGTCCCGTTTTTTCCCTGGTAACCATTGCGGCAGCTCCTTTATATTAGTATTTCGGCATGCATCAGCACGCTTTATTAAATTTTCTCCGCTCCCCTAAGTCTTGCGCTACGTGCCCTGGGGTTGACCTGTAATTCTGCATCCGTTGGAGTAATTTTTTTTAGTGTTTTAACTTCCGGTTTTCGTCCACATACGCACACGGGCAATTCCGGGGGACATATGCAGCCTTTTTGCAATCGTTGAAAAGCTCTTTTTACGATCCTATCTTCTAGGGAATGAAAAGTGATAACGCCAATCCGTCCGCCACTTTTCAAGCGATGAACGGCTTTTTCCACAGTTTCATCTAAGATTTTTAATTCCCCATTCACCTCAATGCGAATGGCCTGAAAGGTCCGTTTCGCAGGATGCGGTCCATCCTGCCTGGCACCTTTGGGTATGGCTGCCTTGATAATGCGTACCAGTTCACCCGTTGTACGAATGGGCTGCCTTTGCCTTGCTGCCACAATAAATTGAGCAATGCGTTTTGCCCACTGTTCTTCACCGTATTTATAAATTACACTGGACAGCGCATCTTCTTTGTAGCGATTGACTATATCCGCCGCCGTCAATGTTTCGCTTTCTTGATCCATCCGCATGTCCAGAGGCCCATCATGCATATAGGAAAATCCACGTTCCGGGGTGTCCAGTTGATACGAAGATACACCCAGGTCAAATAAGATTCCATCTACCTGATTAATACCCAAGGAATCTAGTACTGTGCCAATATGGCGAAAATTATCGTGGATAATCTTCACCTTACAAGAAAGATCTTGTAAGCGTTCTTTTGCCGCACGTATGGCATCCTCATCCTGGTCCATTCCAATTAAAAGGCCATCCGGCTGGAGCCGGGAACCGATTGCATGGGAATGACCCCCTCCCCCCAGCGTACAATCTACGTAAATACCAGATGGGTTCTGTACCACCCAGTCTACGGATTCTTCCAGCAACACACTTTTATGCACGAATTCCACAGTGCATCCCCATTTCTCTATCTATTCAAATTCCAGTTCTTCCACCATCTGGGCCACGTCATCTTCCACACTGGTGGTATAGGCTTCATACTGCTTCTTATCCCAAATTTCCGCCTTATTCCCCACGCCTACAATGACTGCCGTATCCCCAATTTTTGCATAGGAGCGCAAATTTGCTGGCAAGAGAACGCGCCCTTGTTTATCCGGTTCTGCTTCACAGGCACCGCCAAAGATAAAACGGGAAACATCTCTTTCCTTGTGTTTGGGCATCATTTTTTGCGCAAAGCTATTTTTCAGTTTTTCCCATGCTTCCATGGGATATACGTCCAGGCAGCCATCCAGTCCCTTTGTAATAACAAAAGTCTTGCCCAGTGTCTCCCGCAATTTAGCCGGCACAAACAGACGCCCTTTGGGATCCAAGGCGTGCTCAAATTCCCCCATCAGCATCTGTTTCACCTGCTTTCCCATTAATTTTTACTCCACTTAACACCACTTTTCCCCATTATAAACCGTTTTTAATGAAAAAGCAACGCAATCCCGTGTTTTGACTGTTTTTTTCAAGATGTTTCTTTATCTTATAGTTACTCCCGCAAACGACTCGTAACGGACAAAAATCCCATTCCGTTCTTTGTTCGATGGACAGGATGTGGTATAATAACGAATAAACCTATGTTCCCAATTTATTCTGATTGCAATAGGAGCTGACGTGATGACAAATAAAAATAAAAATTGGAGAAATTTTATGGACTCCTCCGGTCATAGACATAAAAAACTAGGCGGTACGATTTTATCTGCCGTACTGGCATTAATTCTGGTAGGATTTCTCTCCGTGGCAGCGTTTTTTGCTTTGGCAAAATTTACTACTGCCAAAATTTTAAGTAAGGACATGGTCCCCATGGCTTCTTCTCAATTCTTTGATGCCAAGGGAAACCTGATTACCACTGTAGATTCCGAAGAATCCCGTATTCCTGTAACCATTGACAAAGTGCCGAAGAACTTGCAAAATGCTTTTCTAGCCGCAGAAGATATTCGCTTCTACGAACATGGTGGCATTGATTTCCGCGGTATCGGTCGCGCAATCTACACCTACATTCGTTGGGGGGAGGTCCAGGGCGGCAGCACCATTACCCAGCAATTGGCCAAAAACTATTTCCTGACACAGGAACAAACTCTGTCCCGTAAAATCCACGAGGCGTTTATCGCCTTGCAAATCGAACAGAAATATACTAAAAAAGAAATCCTGGAAATGTATATGAACCAGATCTATTTTGGACAGGGCGCTTATGGCGTCGAGACCGCTTCCAATATTTATTTTGGAAAACACGTGGAAGATCTGGACTTGGCACAGTGTGCTATGTTGGCCGGTCTCCCCAAAAGCCCCAATTACTATTCTCCTTTGACCAATCCTAAGGCAGGCAAAGCACGGCAGCGTGTCGTATTGGATCAGATGACCAAATACGGGTTTATCACCAAAGACCAAGCGGACAAGGCCTATGCAGAACCACTCAACTATAAATCCTTAAACACCGCTCCCGGATCCAAGAAATACTTCATTGATTATGTCATCCAGATGCTGGTAGAGAAGTTTGGACCGGATGCCGTATATAAACAAGGTTTAAAAGTTTATACAACACTGGATCCAGATATGCAAAAAGCCGCCGAAGAAGCGGCGGCACTGACCCCGACGTACTACACGGACGATAACAAATTAAAGCAGCCACAATCTGCCATTGTTGCCGTAGATCCTAAGACCGGCTATATCAAAGCCATGATCGGCGGCCGAGGAACAGACCAATTTAACCGTGCGGTTATGGCGGAACGGCAGCCTGGTTCCTCTTTCAAGCCCTTTGTTTACATGAATGCCTTTGAACAAGGTGCAACACCTAATGATACGGTGGAAGACTCCGCCATTCCTGGCAACTGGAATCCACAAAACTTTGACCGCCGTTTCCATGGTGATGTCACTTATCGGACGGCTCTTACATATTCTTATAATGTTCCTGCAGTCAAGATTGCCATGAAATATGGTGTAGGAAAGATGATTGACTTGGCCAAGCGCTTTGGCATCACCACGCTGGTAGACGGTGATGAAAATGGCGCAGCCGCTTTAGGCGGTCTGACCCACGGTGTCACACCACTGGAAATGGCAGGTGCATATGGTGGAATTGCCAATATGGGAAGCTTTAACAAACCCACGCCTATCATTAAAATTGTGGATCGCAATGGAAAAGTCATTTATGAACACAAAACCAATCCTACCCAGGCCGTAAAACCCGGCACAGCGTACATGATGATTTCCATGATGGAAGATGTTATGACCCGAGGCACAGGACGTGGTGCAGCGATATCCCGTCCTTGCGCAGGAAAATCCGGTACAACCAGTGATTACCATGATGCCTGGTTTGTAGGCTTTACCCCGGATCTTGCTTGTGCCGTATGGATTGGGGATGACAACAATGAGTCTCTTGGGGGCATGACCGGTGGCGGTGAGCCAGCTACATTGTGGCGTACCTTTATGAGTAACGCTTTAGATGGCAAGCCCAAAACGGACTTTAAAGTGCCAGAAGGCTTTAAGATGCCGACGCCCAAATACGAAGCCCCAAAAGAAGCACCCAAAAAAGACGGGAAAAAGGATGACGACAAAAAGAAAGACGATAACAAAAAAGAAGAAAGCGGAGATGCCGCACTTCCTGGTGGCGGCAATCCGCCTCGTCCCTCTTCTGGCAATAAATCCGGACAGCGCCGCAGTGCAACGCCTCCACCCGTTCGTCCTCCTAAAAATTAACTTAGCCTAATGCTCATGCGGTGCAGCCTTGACAAGACTGCACCGATCTGCTATACTACATCAGTCTTTGATATTGTGGAGGGGTGGCCGAGCGGTTTAAGGCACCAGTCTTGAAAACTGGCGATTCCGCAAGGAACCGTGGGTTCGAATCCCACCCCCTCCGCCAATTGTTATAAGAAACGATTTGTACTTAGAAAAAGCGACTTGGTCGTTAGAGCCAAGTCGCTTTTTTGCGCAACAAAAAAGACGCTGCTGTGTGCAGCGCCTTTTTGACTTATGGTAAATTATTTTTATTTGTCCGCATCAATGGCGTCGCTGGCGCAAACAGCAACCACGTCCACCACATCCTGGGTAGAGCAGCCACGGGACAAGTCCAGAACTGGTTTAGCCAAGCCCTGTACCAGAGGTCCCAAGCAGGTAGCCCCGCTAAAGCGTTCTACCAATTTGTACCCAATATTAGCAGAGCACAGATTCGGGAATACCAATACGTTCGCATGACCAGCCACTTTGGAGCCCGGGGCCTTGCGTTCGCCCACTTCCGGAACCAGGGAAGCATCCAGCTGGAGTTCGCCGTCAAAGGCAAAGTCCACATTACGGGATTTCAGGATCTCAACCGCTTCTTTGACTTTATCCACTTCAGGGCCAGAACCGGATCCTTTGGTGGAGTAGCACAGCATAGCAACTTTCGGCTCTTTGATCCCTACGGTATTTCTCGCCCGTTCTGCACAGCTTACAGCAATATCTGCCAGTTGTTCTGCCGTCGGGTCAATGATAACGCCGCAGTCACCAAATACAAATTTGCCGTTATCGCCCAGCTCTTTTTTGTCAGAGAGGATAATAAAGCCGCTGCATACAGTCTTGTTGCCCGGTTTGACACCCACAACCTGCAAACCGGCTTTGATCGTATCCGCACTGGTACGGGTAGAACCAGAAACCACGCCGTCCGCATCTCCCAGAGCCAGTAATCCTGCTCCGAAGAAAGTCGTGTCATGAAGCATGATGTCCCGTGCTTTTTCTACGGTCATCCCTTTCTTAGCTCTGCGCTTAGCAAAGTATTCGCACAGTTCATCCATTCTTTCATAGGTAGCAGGGTTTACAATCTTGACTCCTTCAAAGCTGATCCCCAAACGGTCAGCACTCTTTTGCAGTTCGGCAGGATCCCCCACCAGCACGATTTTAGCAAAACCTTCCTTGGCTACAATACTCGCAGCCTCCAGAGCTCTGTCGCTGTTATTTTCCGGCAGTACAATCACCTTTTGGGCAGGTTTTACCCGCGCTTTCAGTTCGTCCATAAATGCCATACCATATCACTCCTAGCGAAGAATTAAAAAAGGCGCATCATGCTCCCCTTTTATAGGTTTATTATAACACTTTTTTCACTTGCGTGTTCAACTTTCCACTTTAGCGCTGATTACGGCTTTTTAGTGCCCTGTCCACGTCCCGTTTAGCGGAACGCTCCGCCATATCTCGGCGTTTATCATAGAGCTTTTTTCCTGTAGCAAGCGCCAGTTTGCATTTTACCAGCCCATGAGCAAAATATAAACTGAGAGGCACCAGGGTAAACCCTTTTTCCCGCGTTTTTCCAATAAGCTTTTGGATCTCCTTTTTATGCATGAGAAGTTTTCGGTCTCGCAGGGGATCCTTGTTGAAAATATTCCCGTGTTCATAAGGACTGATATGGAGGTTGTACAGGTACAACTCCCCTGCTTTTGTCACGGCGGCATAGGAATCTTTCAGATTGGCTTTACCCTGGCGCAGGCTTTTAACCTCTGTGCCGGAAAGTACGATGCCGGTTTCATAGGTTTCGTGGATTGTATAGTCATGCCTTGCCTTGCGGTTTTCTGCGATGACTTTCACTGCCTTTTCCATAATTTTTCTTCCTTCTTCTCTTTTTTTGAGAATGACTGGTATGCTTCTTTTTGCTGTCGTTGCGCCCGGTAGTTTTATGTTTCAAGGTACCGGCTGCAATGCCTGTTTTAGTCCGTTTCTGCCGGGACAAATCCTGGCGCATTGCATTCATAGCCTCCGGAGAGAGTCCAGGCAGTACAAAATCAATCTTGCGCTCGCTAATATCCACCTGAAGGACCTGGATCCGTACTTCGTCCCCCAAACGGTATTGCTTACCCAGGTGCTGTCCTACCAGTGCATATTGCCCTTCCAGATAGTCATAGTAATCGTCTGTGAGGCTGGAAATATGGACCAATCCTTCCACACCATTTTCCAGCTCTACAAAAAAACCAAAAGAGGATACGCCGGAAATAGTCCCCCTAAACTCCTGCCCTACAAACTGGAGCATGTATTCCGCCATTTTTAGATCCACAGTTTGCCGTTCTGCATCAATGGCGGCCCGCTCCCGCTGGGAACAGTGCTGGGCAGCTTCTTCCAACTGACGCATTCGCTCGTTAGCTTTTTGCCGAGTGAGTCGTTCTCCATCAAGCTGTTTACGCAAGAGCCGGTGCACCAAAAGATCCGGGTATCGGCGAATGGGAGAGGTAAAATGAGTATAGTGCCGGGCTGCCAGACCAAAATGCCCAATGTTTTCCACTTGGTACACTGCCTGTTTCATACTTCGCAGCGCGACCGTGGAAACCAGTTTTTCTTCTGGCCGTCCTGTCATCTTATCCAGAGCTCGCTGTAGATCCTTGGATTTAACTTGTTCCTGTGATTTTAGTGTCACACCAAAAAGGGACAACAATTTACCAAGATCCTGAATTTTTTCCCTATCTGGTACATCATGGACCCGATAAATAAAAGGTCGTTTCTTTTTGGCCATATAGCCTGCTACCGTTTCATTGGCGGCCAACATAAATTCCTCAATGAGCATTTCTGCCACGGAACGTTCTCTACGCACAATTGCCGTAGGTCGATTGGCTTCGTCCAGAATGACTTTTTGTTCCGGCACCTCAAAATTGATGGCTCCTCGTAACATACGCTTTTTCTTTAACACGCCTTGGAGCTTTGCCATCGTTTCAAGTATGGGTACAATATCCTTGTATTTTTCCCGGAGCAAAGGATCTTTGTCTACCAATATGGCTTTTACATCCGGATAATTCATTCGGTGATGACTGCAGATGACGCTGGGAGCAATTTCGTAAGAAATGGTTTTTCCAGTTTTCCCATCAATCAGCATTTCGCAGCTCATGGTCAGCCGGTCTTCCCTTTCATTCAGGCTACAGATCCCGTTACTGAGTTCCACAGGTAACATGGGAAGAACCCGGTCCACCAGGTACACACTGGTGCCTCGTTCATAGGCCTCAAGATCCAGTGCCGTATGAGGACGTACATAATAGCTGACGTCGGCAATGTAGACTCCCAGGAAATAATTATCCCCTTGTTTTTCCACGTAGACCGCATCATCCAGATCTTTGGAATCAATCCCATCAATTGTAATGATATTCCAGTTCCGCCGGTCTTTACGGCTCTGTAGTTCCTTGGGCTTGATGGTTTGGGCTATTTTTTCTGCAGCGGCCTGAACTTCTGGAGGAAATACGGTGGGTAGGTCGTTATCTTTGATAATGGATAAAATCTCAAGTCCTATATCCCCTGGTTTTCCTAGTACTTCTACAATGCGCCCTTCAGCATTGCGCCGTTCGTCCGGCCAGGTGGTGATCTCTACCACCACTTTATCCTTATTATGCGCCCCATGAAAGTCCCGGCGCCGGACATAGATATCTCGGCCTACCCGTTTATTATCCGGGATGACAAAGGCAAATTCTCCACTTTTACTAAATGTACCCACCAGTTTTGTATGGGCGCGCTGTAAGATCCGGATAACTTTGCCTTCCCGCCGATCATCATAAGCACCTTGCATCACCCTGGCTACTACCGTGTCCCCATCCATAGCACCGGACAAAGCTCCTGCTGGAATAAAAAGGTCTCCCTCCGCCGTTTTTTCTGTGGGAACCACAAACGCAAATCCTTTGCTGGTCACCTGGCAGCGCCCTGTCACAAGCCCCATGGCTTCCGGCAGTCCGTAGGTGTGATACCGGGTTTGAATCAGCGCCCCACAATCTTCCAGCTCTTGGAGTGCCCTCCAGAAGTTCTTCATGTCGTCGCCTGTGACTTGCAGTGCTTCCAGCATGGTTTCTGGTGCCAGAGGGGCTACCGGATGGGCTTTTACATAGTCCAAAATCAGGCTTTGCAGCTCAGTTTGTTTCATTTTTATCCTCATACATCATTTTACTTTCGGCTTCTGCCGCAATCGTTCCATCTTCTAGAATTACCTGTCCGGTAAGTTCCAAAAGAGGTCCCTTTCTCCGCTTGACTTTAGCTACAATCCGAACAGATTTTCCGATTTGCACAGGCTTTCGGTACCGGATTTCCATCTTGGCCGTATAGGCCACTCGGTGCTCCACCATATAGGGATAGTTCCCCATGGTCTCATCCAGCAGTGTGAAAATGAGTCCCCCGTGCATTCGTCCGTCATAGCTCTGGTGAACGGGCTGGGGTACAAAGGTAGCTGTCACACTGTCAGCATCCGTTTTAAAATGCATATGCAGCCCGATAGGGTTATCTACCCCACAGCCAAAACACATGGTATCTCTTTCCCGTCTATTATCCATCAAGATTCCTCCACAAAAGCCAAAATGGCCTGATAGACTTTGACCCGTCCCCGGTATAAGGTCAGCACATGGCGTCCGCCAGGTACCCAGCAAAGGGTTTTCTTTTTTGACCGCGTCCTATTATAAATATATTCTGCACTTTCAGGACAAACCGTATGCTCTGTCTTGGACTGCAGAATAAGGAGCGGCGCCGTGACATAGGGCAATAGCCGTTTTACTTGCCGTAAGAGCGCCGCCAACTGATGAACGCCATAAATCGGCATGCAAGGATAACTTACATCAAACCGTAGTGCAGCATCAATATGCCGTTTCTTTTTAGGAATGGCCCAGTATGGCAGCCGATCCGCCAACCATAAAAAATGAATCCGCCAGTCATAAATATAGATGGGTGCGGAAATAGACACAATCCCCTCCACCTGCGTTTTTGCCCCGGCATAGAGCGCCAAAAGGCCGCCCATACTAAGGCCGACGACAAAGACCTTGTGGCAGTTATGCCGTAGGGCTTCCACCGCTTCCATAACCTGCGTTTCCCACTGGGTAAAGCATACCTTGCACAACTCTTTAGGTGTAGTGCCATGTCCAGAAAGCAGCAGTCCTTGTACCGTATGTCCCCGTTTGTGGAGGATTTCTCCCAATTCCCGCAGCTCTGCCGGTGTACCGGTAAATCCGTGAATAAGGAGGACACCCGTGCCGCTGGTACCCGGCCAAAAATACCCTTCCCCTCCGCTTAGCATGGGATTCCCCCTTTTCCTACAGCAAAAGTGGCATTACCCAAAAGGCAATGCCACCACCGCTTCCTATTTTTGTTCTTTTGCCATTACTGCAGGCGGGCAATGATCACATTGATCACGGCAAAGGCAATGCCCAGCACCGTAGTAAACCGGGACAAGGCCTCATCCATGTCCGTCGGTTTCCCGCCAAACAAGGATTCTCCACCGCCCAGTCCTGCAAAGCCAGAGCTCTTGCCGGACTGCAGCAAAATAGAACCCATTAGCAGCACGCTTATAATTACATCCAAAATCATTAACACATTGAGTGCTACGAAAATTCCCTCCACCTTTCAGATTTAATTATTATACTCCTAAATCCTCTCGTTTGTCCACTGTTCACAGGGAATTGGAGATAGTTTACCCCCGTAGAGCTGCCTGGAATTTTTCTTGGACATGCTTGACCATCTGGCGTACTGTATCGTCCACTTCTTTGTCCTTGAGTGTCTTTGTCAGGTCTTGAAAGGACAGGGTAAAGGCTACAGACTTATATCCGTTCTGGATTTGGCGGCCGGTATATACATCAAACAGATGGACTTCTTTCAATAGCTTTCCTCCCTGCTGCCTGATTTCTTCCATCAAGTCAGAAGCTGGTACACTTTCCGGTACCACCACAGCAATATCCCTGCTAGAGCTGGGGAACTGAGGAATATGGGTAAACTGCACCACTTTTTCTGCCTCAGCCACCAAGCTGTTGACGTCCATTTCCAGCACAAAAGTTTCATAAGAAAGACCGAAACGCTCCTGCACCTGCGGATGTAGCGTACCCATAAAGCCTACGATACGACCTTCGTGGACCAGCATGCAGCTCTTACCGGGATGAAGGAATTTTTCGTGCGACAGCTTATATTCCATCCCTGTCACATGAAGGCGGTCCAGCATCCCTTCCAGCATCCCTTTTAAGTCATAAAAATCAAAGGTATCTTTGGCCTCCGTCCAATTGGGATCATTGCGTTTTCCGCTAAGCACAATCCCTAGACGTGTCACCTCTGCAGGCTGGGTCGTTAACGGTAACGCCTTGGGTAAAAAGACCCGTCCCACTTCAAAAAGTGCAACTCGTTCGCTTTGCCGAGCTAAATTATATGCTGCAGTATGCAATAGGCTGGGCACTAATGTGGTGCGCAGCGTTTTAAAATCATCGCTAAGAGGATTCATGATCTGGATGGATTGACGCCGAGGATCTTCTGCGTCTAGGGACAACAAGTCATAATCCCCTGCATTGATAAACGTGTAGGTAATCGCTTCATCCAACCCTATATCCGCCAGATAATCCTGGATACTATCTTTTACGTCTTCCAATGGGTTTTGTCCGCCCCGTGCCATATCAAGCTGAGGCAATGAGGACGGAATCTTATCATAGCCGTAGATTCTAGCCACTTCTTCTGCTAGGTCTGCGTCACAACTGCAGTCATTGCGCCAGGTAGGAACCGTAACCAGCCAGGATCCATCGGATTGCACTTGCACCATAAAATGCAAATCTTCCAGAATATTTCGCATGGTGGCATCGGAAATTTCTTCTGTTCCAATCCGATGCCGCAAATTATCGGGTATAGCCTGGATCTCCACTGGCTTTTTTACCACCGGATAGTCTTCTACCACACCAGGGACCGCCTCACAGGAACCAATTTCCTGAAGCAAATGGATGGCCCGGTCCAGTGCATCTTGGGTGCGGATAGTATCCACGCCCCGTTCAAACCGCTGACTCGCTTCACTGCGCAGCCCTAAATCTTTGGAGGTATGACGAATGCTGGGACCATAGAACGTAGCACTTTCCAGCATAACGTTCACCGTTTGCTCCGTCACTTCCGTAGCAAGGCCGCCCATTACACCAGCAAGGCCGATTGCTTTACCCGGATCGGCAATTACAACCATGTCTTGGGTAAGATCTCGTTTTTGGTGATCCAATGTAACCAGCTGTTCCCCTGTTTTTGCCCGGCGCACAATCCAGGTATGATCTTGCACTTTATCGTAATCATAAGCATGCATGGGCTGCCCCAGTTCCATCATCACATAGTTGGTCACATCCACTACATTATTGATAGGGCGGATATTTACGGCCCGCAGTACGCGCTGCATCCATTCCGGAGAAGAGGTGATTTTTACATTTTTTACAAGACGCAGGGCAAAGCGGCTGCATAGATCGGGGCACTGGATCTCCACCTTAGCCATATCCGAAAGGGAACTGCCAACAATATCCTGGGTAGAAAGCTTTGGCAACCGCACATTCTGATGGAGCACGGCCCCGATTTCCCGGGCTAGGCCCAGCATATTAAAACAGTCACTGCGATTTGCCGTAAGATCTATATCCAGCACCACATCATCCAGCCCCAGATATGCTTTCACATCCACTCCAAGAGGAGTGGTTCCTGGCAGGATGTAGAGGCCGTTTCTCTGCTCCGGCAAAAGCAGCTTGGCATCAATCCCCAGTTCTTCCGCACTGCAGCACATACCAGCGGAGTCGTAGCCGGCCATTTTTACATCCTGAATGACCTTGCCTCCAGGTAGATGCGCTCCCACAAGGGCCACAGGAACAATATCATTTTCCTGTACATTGGGAGCCCCGATCAAAATCTGCAGCGTTTTTTCTCCACCTACATCCACCTGACAAATCAGCAGATGATCCGACTGCGGATGCTTTTCTACCTTTAATAATTTTCCGGTTACCACGCCATCCAGGCCTTCGCCAAGATGAATCACTTGTTCTACTTCCAATCCTACACTGGTCAGGATCTCGGCCAGTTTTTCCGGCGTCATCGGTATGTCCACATATTGTTGTAACCAACGCATCGAAGCTAACATAATTCTTTGCCTCCCAATCAAAATTGACGGATGAACCGCAGATCATTTTCAAAGAACAGCCGCAAATCATCAATGCCATAGCGCAGCATGGCAATCCGTTCCACGCCCATCCCAAAGGCAAAGCCTTTCATCGTATCCGGATCATATCCGCTCATACGCAGTACGTTGGGATGCACCATACCAGCTCCCAAAATTTCCAGCCAACCGGAATTTTTACAGACCCTACAGCCTTTTCCGCCGCAAATGACGCAGCTGATATCTACTTCGCAAGAAGGCTCCGTAAAGGGAAAGAAACTGGGCCGTAGACGAATCCGCACTGCATCTCCAAACATCTCCTTGCAAAACAGCTCCAATGTCCCTTTGAGATCTGCTAAAGACACATCTTTATCCACAACTAATCCTTCCACCTGGTGAAACATAGGAGAATGGGTAGCATCATAATCATTACGGTATACGGCCCCAGGGCAAATCATGCGGATTGGAGTATTGGGTTTCCTGCTTTGCATGGTACGGGCCTGCACGCCACTGGTCTGGGTGCGGAGCAGCAAATTTTCTGTCAGATAAAAACTATCCTGCATATCCCGTGCCGGATGATCTTTCGGCAGATTCAAAGCCTCAAAATTGAAATAGTCCGTTTCTACTTCCGGACCACCTTCTACCTCAAAGCCCATGCGCATAAAAATTTTCTTGATATCCCGCAGTGTCTGGGTTAAAGGGTGAAGATGTCCTACCGCCGGTTTTCTTCCGGGCAGGGTAAAATCCAGCACTTCATTCTGGATTTTTTCTTCCATTTGCCGCTTTTCCAGCAGTTTCATCTGTTCGTTGATTTTGGCCTCAGCCCGGGCACGAACCTCATTGACCATCTTTCCAATACGGGGGCGTTCTTCTGCTGCCACATTGCCCAGTTCCCGCAAAATGGCAGTCAATGCTCCTTTTTTGCCCAAATACTGGACCCGGATATTTTTCAGGTCTTCCACACTTTTGACGTCGCTAAGATCTTTTTGGATTTTTTCCCTGAGTTCCTGCAATTTGTCACTCATCTTCATGCCTCCCAATAAAATAAACCTCCGTCCCACAAGGGGCGAAGGTTCGCGGTACCACCCTATTTTTTACTCATGCGGCAGATAACGCAGCCAGCGCCGGACCTACTTGGTTTCAGCCCGGCTGCTCCCAGGTGAACTTCCTCCCGCTCTTACGATCCGGCTTCCACCTACCCGGACTCTCTGTGCGCGCCTGCGAAAGTACTCTCCTGTTCGTCGCAGCTATAAAATTGTTGGAGCTATTATACCATAGATGCAAGCCCTGCGTCAAAACCGTTTAAAAAAACGGGGCCTGTACCCCGTTTTAGTCTTTTGCTTATTTGCGGTTATTGTATATAGTTTCTTGGATTGCTTTTTGGATGGCCTCCTGCATTTCCGGGCGATGCTGATCCACCTCTAAGATGCGTTTTAGTTCCTCATCCGGGTCGTCATCCACCTCGCCAAATTCCACGTGGCAGAGATTCTTATCCCACGCACACAGGGAAAAGGTTTGTTCCTTATGATTATACTCCACAGTATAATATAAGGGATTTTCGCCCTGAGGGCCGGTGACGATATACGCACGGCGGCACAATGGCTGGACATTAGCAGTAAAGGGAAAGAAAAGCCGCAAGATAAAGCCGCCAGGTTTTCCCGCTCTGGCGTCAGACCGATCCCCAAAGGGAACTGCATCCACCTGGAAGTGCTCTTCCTGAACTGATAACGGACTTTCCTCTTTAACTGCTTTTTGGTAGTTTTGCAAAGTTGCTGAGCAAATCTTCGCAAAGCTGTTAGCCAGATCAAAAACATCCAATCCGTATTTTTCCTTGCCTTGGTAAATCACAACCGGCAAAAATTTATGCTCTAAGTAGTACAAGGGATCCATAGTCATTCCTTTTAACAAGAGTTCTTTTTGTGGAAGTGTGCGCTGACAATATCCAATATTCTATTTCCCACTGCCTCTTTGCTCATAAGCTCCAGGCTTTCCACCCGGCCATCAGGAAAGAGAAACTTCACCACATTGGTATCCGTGGAAAAGCCGGCTCCTTGCATGCTTACATCATTGGCTACAATCATGTCCAGATTCTTTTTTCTGACTTTTTCTGCTGCATTTTCCAGCAAATGTTGGGTTTCTGCTGCAAATCCTACCAGAAACTGGTGGGTCTTTTGCTTGCCTAGTAACTGCAAAATATCCGGATTTTTGTCCAGTGTCAGGGTTAGGTTTTCGTCATGTTTTTTGATTTTTTGGGATGCTTGTTGGTGGGGTTTATAATCGGCCACAGCCGCCGCCTTGATCACGGCATCCACCTGATCATATTCTGCCAGAACAGCTTGCAACATCTCCCCTGTGCTTTCCACCCGGATAAAGCGGACATTTTTAGGAGGTGTAATAGCCGTAGGACCGGAAATCAGCACTACGTCAGCTCCCCGCCGGGCGGCGTCACGCGCGATGGCATAGCCCATTTTACCGCTGCTGCGATTGCCAATAAAGCGCACGGGGTCAATCGCTTCCCTCGTGCCCCCAGCCGTAACAAGAAGTTTCATCCCCCTTAGATCCCCTTCTTGCTTTGCAAAAAAGGAATCCATAAAAGAAAGTATATCATCCGGTTCCGGCAAACGGCCAGCCCCACAGATGCCACAGGCTAAATACCCGCTGCCGCTATCCATAATGGTAATCCCGTCTTTACGGAGGGTTTCCAGGTTGCGTTGTACCGCAGGATTTTGCAACATATTGGTATTCATGGCCGGACAAATAATTTTGGGTTTATCGCAAGCCAAAAGGGTGGTGCTCAGGAGATCATCTCCGATACCACCAGCCATTTTCCCTATGATATTGGCCGTAGCCGGGGCCACCACCATAATGTCACACCAGCGCCCCAGAGCTACATGCTCCACATTAAATTCTGCATTGCCGGCCCACAGATCCGTTGCCACCGGATTGCCGCTGATTTCCTTAAAAAGAAGCGGAGAAACAAGATGTGTAGCCGCTTCGGTCATCACTACACGCACCAAGGCACCGGCCTGTACCAAGTGACTCACCAGCGTCACTACTTTGTACAAGGCAATGCCGCCAGTCACGCCTAAAGCGATCTTTTTGCCTTCTAGCACGATCCTGCTCCTTTATGCTTTCTGCTCTTCCTCAAGCTCTTTCTTGGTAGCAATGCTGACCATACCTTCCCCGATTTCTTTCAGGGCAATGGATACAGGTTTGTTGGAATTTGATTCCACCAGTGCTGGAGCATGATCCACCAGCTGACGGGCCCGTTTGGCAGCCATAATGCACAGCGCATATTTGCTCCCTACTTTTTTTGACAGATCATCAATGGAAGGATCAATCATAGACATCGTTTCGTTCTCCTTTACTTTTCCACCTTGTTGCCTTCAGTTTCGCCCTGGCAAATTTCGTCCACAATATAATAAGTACGGCCTACTCGCAAGTGTTCCACGTCAATGATCTTGCTGACTTTGTCAGTTGCCTTTTCTACTTCGTCATTGACCACGATATAATCGTATTTGGAAGCATAGGAAAGCTCACTGGTAGCAGCGGACAAACGGCGTTTAATGACGTCCACCGCATCCGTGCCCCGCTTGTAGATGCGTTTGCTTAATTCGTCCAGAGACGGCGGCACAATGAACACAAAAACCCCTTCCGGGTAGCTCTTTTTCACTTGCAGGGCGCCCTGGGGATCAATCTCCAAAATTACATCCATCCCTTCCGCCAGTCTGTCCAACACATACTGTTTCGGGGTACCATAATAGTTGCCATACACGGACGCATGTTCCAACAAGCCCCCGTTTTTAATCAGATCTTCAAATTCATCCCGGGTCTTAAAGAAATAATTGACCCCGTCCACTTCCCCTTTGCGGGGTCCGCGGGTAGTGCAGGATACAGAATAGGCCATATGGTCACGTTTCTCCCGCAGCCGGGCACAAATCGTGCCTTTGCCCGCACCACTAGGGCCACTTAAAACCAGCAGGATCCCCTGTGGCTTATTCATTGTCATCCTCCTTTTCTTCCGCAGTAGGAACCGGATCCGGGACATCCTGGGCAAACCGATTGGCAATGGTTTCTGGCTGCAGTGCCGAAAGTACCACATGCCCGCTATCCATAATCAGCACGGCACGGGTTCGTCTGCCATAAGTCGCATCAATCACAACCCCTTTATCCCGACCATCTTGGATAATCCGCTTGATGGGAGCACTTTCCGGACCAATGATGCTGACCACCCGCTGGGCAGAAACAATATTACCAAAACCGATATTAATCAATTTAATATCCATCTTCACTCTCCTGCTAGTTATTGTATATTTTGGATTTGTTCTCGAACTTTCTCGATTTCACTTTTCATACTGACTACGGTCTGGATAATCGGAGCATCGGCTGCTTTGGAAGCGATGGTATTGCTCTCCCGATTCATTTCCTGCACCAAAAAATCCATTCGCCGCCCCACCGGCTTATTTTCCATAAGGAGCTGACGGAATTGGTTAAGATGGCTATGTAGACGGACAAATTCCTCCGTGGTATTCACCTTGTCAGCATAAATCGCTGTTTCCGCAATCAGGCGTCCTTCGTCCACATTTCCAGCCCCTGCCTCTTGAAGCAATTGGCGAACAGATTCCGTTAGACGATTGCGGTATACTGTCAATGTTTCAGGAGCCCGTTTTTCGATGGTTTCCAGATCAGTTTCAATGGCATCAATACGCTTCCGGATATCTCGGGAAAGCATCTCTCCTTCTGTTTGACGCATTGTTTCCAGATGATCCAAGGCCGTTGTCACGGTCTTTTCTATCAGCGGCCACAACGGCATAAGATCCATTTCTTCTTCCTGGGTAACCAGCACGTCCGGCTGGCCGGCAATAAAAAGTATATCTGATTCCACACGACCTTCCGGTATATCCAAAAGCTGTCGTAGGCCTTGTAAACTATCATGATACGCACTTGCTAGTGCTTTGTCAAGTCTTACGCTTTTTGCTCCGCTGCCCGTATAAGCAGCATTGATAAATACGTCAATATGTCCTCGGGGAATCCGATCCAAAATCAGGCGGCGAATTTTGCTCTCTACCGGATTCAAAAAGCGGGGAGAACGAATCGACAGTTCCGCGTAGCGGTGATTAACGGTTTTGATTTCACAGGCAAAAGAAAATCCTTCCTGTTCTACCTGGCATCGTCCGTAACCGGTCATACTCTGCAGCATGGTGTGCCTCCTTAATTCAGCTTAGTCAGGTTCAGCACAAATTCCCGAGTGCCCCCGTACTCATCCTGGGCGGAGAGTACCATGACCCGATTAGGATCCAGCTTGGACAAATCAAAATACACAAAGTATTGCAAATCCCACACGTTAACCCCTTCCAGTTGTCCAGTGCGAGGATTGGGTAGTTGCATATCCCGCTGGGATGCCGCATTTAAATTGTTGTAGTAGGGATACAGAACTTTTTGCCCTTGGTAGATCTTCACCTTTAAGTTTTTGGGTTCCAGGCGGACACTGGTACTAAGATGCAGCCCCAGCGCCAATACTCCCTGGTATTGTTTAGCCACTTTCATACCTTGGGCCAGGCTTGGTTTTTGCCCACTGCTTTGTTGGGCATCCACCGCCGCCGTCAGATACGGCGTATAGACTACAACGCGTTCCCGCAGGCCATATTTATTTAATTGTTTCCGATCATAGACGGTCCAAGGCGCCAAAACTTCTCCCAAAGAAGCCCCTCGACGCTGCTCCCCATAAGTCTGGGCCGCTTGTATAGTAGAATCCGTCAGTGGAAGCATGGCAAATGCTGTTTGGGTCAGCAGCAGACACGCTGCCATCAAAAGACCGATTTTTTTCATGGTTCCTGTCTCCTTTGCAGTTTGACCGAAGTCTTTTTGCCATATATACTTATATATTATACCGGATTTCAAAACGACGTGCAAATGTCGCGACAAGGAGGCAATAATGAACCTAGAAGGTATTACGCTCCGGGTACTGGCCCACGAATTGACGCAAGCCCTTACCGGAGGGAAAATCATAAAAATCTTTATGCCCTCACGGGCTTCTCTCTTATTACAGGTAGCTTTAGCAGACCATACTGCCAATTTCTGGATTGATTTAGGCGGGGAATCCCCGCTTATAACATTGCCTGAGCGCTTGCCGCAGCGACCGGACATTCCCCCATCTTTTTGTATGCTGCTGCGCAAACACTTGGAAGAAGGCCGGATTGCCCAGATTCATCAAATAGGGTTGGACAGAGTTCTCGTGGTAGACGTGGACCTCATCGGTGCAGAACGAAAAATTCTCACTAAGCATCTTGTGCTGGAGCTTACAGGAAAAAATAGTAATATTGTTTTCTTAGATGAAAATGGCAGTATCCTAGATGCGCTGCGGCATATCGGAAAAACCCAGAACCGGGTACGGCAAATTCTACCTGGGCTTTCTTATTGCCCGCCTCCGCCCCAGGATGGATTGGATTTTCTAACAGCGTCTCCCCATGCTATCAGAGAAAAAGCGGTAGCCCAAGGAGATGTAAGCCTGGTACAGGGCCTCATTGCTTCCACGGTGGGTATTGGCAAGCTCACCGCCCAAGAAGTAGCTTATCGCAGCGGCTACACAGGCAGCGTGCAGCTGATGCAGCTCCCCGATGCACAAAAAATAGAGGCCGCCCTCGCCTCCCTCCAAACAGAAATCCAGGATAGATTAACGCAGTCCAATCTGCCTGTTTTTGCCCAGATTGATGCACGCAACCGGATGAAAAACCTGGTTCCTTATCACCCCCAAAGCCACAGTGAATGGAAGCTACAAGAATTTTCAACCCTTCTGGATGCAGAGGCCTATAGTGTGTCCCTCATCCCGGTGCAAATCCCTGACAAGGAACTCTTGCAAAAATTGGTACACAACCAGGCAGCAAAAACAGAAAAACGCATGACGTTTTTGGCCCAGGATCTCGCCAACGCGGAAAAGGCCGAAACCCAAAAAGTTATGGCGGATACACTAATGAGTTATGGCTACCAAGTAAAAAAAGGCAGCACAAGCTGCGAATTGCCCAATATTTATAATCCTAAAGAACGGTTAACCATTCCCCTATCTCCTGAGCGTTCCGTGATGGAAAATGCCCAGGCCTATTACAAAAAATACAATAAAAGCAAACGGGCCGTAGAAGAAATCAAAGAGCAGCAAAAAGAGGCTGATGCCTTGCTCGCTTACCTGCGCAGCTTGGACGTAAGCCTTGATACTGCTTCCACCAAAGGGGACATAGCAGAGATCAAGCAAGAAGTCATCGCTCTGGGACTTTTACCCCAGCCTAAAAAAAAGCAGCCCTCCCAAAGTAAATCCGAACCACTAAAGATCATGCTTTCCCCAGAAACCACCCTCTATATTGGAAAAAACAACAAACAAAATGATTATGTGACCTTTAAACTAGGACGAAGTAATGACCTGTGGTTCCATGCAAAAAACATTCCCGGTTCTCACGTGATTTTAAAGACCACTCTCCCCGAGCCCCGACAGGAAGATATTCTTTTGGCGGCACAACTGGCTGCCGGATTCAGCAAAGGAAAAGACAGCGATCGGGTCCCTGTGGACTATACCCCCCGCCGCCTGGTAAAAAAGCCCAGTGGTGCCAAGCCCGGCTTTGTAATCTTTACGGGGCAGACCACGGTCTATGTAAAACCTCGGACATCGGTTCCACACTCCTAAAAAGTTTGCCTGGTGTATAGCATTTTCGCTGTACACCAGGTCTTTTTTAGTGATATGCCTTTACTTTTTTAGCGATTCCAGTTCCTGCAGGATAGCGTTAATTTGTGCCTGCTGGGAGGTAATCTGGTCCTGCTGATTCTGCACTTGCGATTTTAAGGCTTTATTTTCTTCCTGTTGGGCGTTTAATTGCTGTTGCTGCGCCGTAAGCTGTGCCTTTTGGTCTGCAATCACAGTTGTAAGCGCGGCTTTAGAGTATCCCGCATAAGGACTGGATTTGCCCAGTTTCAGGGTGAGACCCAAATTTACTAGATTTTCTCCACCACCCATGCTGCCGCCTACGGAGAACATGGTTCGCGCGTCCGGCCGGTAAAAAGCACCAATAGCCATGGCATTGGCACTGCGATAGTGTCCGTATCCGGCTGCAAAGTCCCATTTGTCATCCGGATCAAAATCCTGGGGATGGAGTGCCGCCAGTGCCGCTGCTCCAGCGCCAACCCGGTCAATACGGGCATCCATTCGATTGATGCGGTTTCCCATGGAACTAATGGTATCGGCGTTCTGCTTCACTTGCTGGTCCAGTACCATCAGGTTTTCCCCAGCCGTGTTGGAAGATTTCACATAGGCACCCTCCTGGGCGACCCGGGTTTCATGATAGATAGTGCCGCCGTTTACAACGCCTGTATTATCCTTTGCCACTTGCCCATTTGCCTTGACGGAAACAGTATAGGTAGAGCTCCCATCTACATTAGCAGCTTCTTTCACATCAACATTTTCTCCGGCTTTCACGGTATTGCGGGTATCCACAGCTACGCCAGTGCTGCCGCTGTTGGGTGTCATGGTAGCCATAGCTTGTTTCAGCTGCGCTACGTTTACTGCATCCGTATCCTCACTGCCTGCTGCCACACCAGTAATCTGCCGGGTAAAAGTAATTTCATTATCAACAGAGCCAAAGCCTCCCATGGCCAAGCCAATGCCTCCGATGGATAGAATGCCGGTAGTAGATTTCCAGGTAGGGCTGGCATCCGTGCTAGGGGCTTTGGTTTTAGGGTCATAGCCTGCCACACCGGTCGCCCGGTTGGCTTTAGCAAAGTTACCGAGAGCAATAGAACCTTCTATATCAGCTTCTGCAGAGGCGCCAAGAGCAATGGCATATGCTTTTTTAGCACTGGCACCGCGTATACCCCTTGAAGACAACCCTAATCCATAACCGGCGCCTCGACCTTTCATACCCGTATGCGCAGCGATTTGATTGGGCCCCAGGGCAATGGCACCATCAGCCTCTTCTGCCACTGTAGAAGCACCCAAAGTGACAGATCCATATCCTTTAGCAGTACCGGTCCCAATGGACAAAGCAGCCTCTCCGCTGGCGATAGACCCCAGACCAAGGGCCATAGAGCCCGTTCCTGTGGCAGAAGACCAGTTTCCCACGGCCATAGCCTGGGCAGAAAAAGCCTGTGCATGATCCCCCATAGCAATCCCGGAATAACTGTTCATAACATACCTTGGCTGAACCCAACGCCCATCGAGGCCTGATGGTATACGGTCTTCCAAATCGTCTTTGTTACCCACTTTCGCCTGATACCCAATGGCTACCCCACCGCCATATAATTCAGAATAAGAAGAGCTATCCGGTACAACAGCAGGGTTTCCATCATAATAGGGGACATAGTCGGCGATGGAAGCCCCAGCCCCAATAACCACAGAATTAGGACGCACTGTGGAGGCACTACTACCAATGGCGATAGCCCGTGTCTGTTTTGCACTAGCAGTATCCCCGATGGCCACCGCCCCACCCTTAAGTTCCTGTGTTCCATCCCACCACGGTTCTTCGTTATAACCAAAGGCTGTAGCTTTATGGCCGATGGCTAGATCGTTTTCATACTTTGCCGTACTGGTATCCCCAATAGCAATGGCATCTTTTCCTGTGGCTCCATTATTATTGACATTACTGTCAGTAGCCGTATTGGTGCTATTGATACTTACATAGTGCGTTCCGTCCGCAGCAGAGACTATACCTGTACCCCCCCCGATGGACAAAAGCACAACTAGGGTAAGTCCTGTAATAATACCCTTTTTGTTTCTGGACATTTTCCCTTGTCCTTTAGCTAATTCTGACGCCACCACATAGCACTGCTTAGTACGATTCCAAATCACCTTGTAGATTCTGTTCATGCTAGAACTCCCCTTCCATTCTTCCCGTTTTTTATTCCGATTCTATTTTACCTAATAATCTTTACTTAATTATAATTCATCCGTGTATGAATTGAAAAGAGGAAATCAGAGAATTCTTAAGTTTTAAAAGATTGCCGCTATGGCCATTTTCACCGTTCCTTCATTTGCTGCGTGCTATAATATTTTATAACATTTTCTAGCAATTGCTGTTTCATGAAAGGAATTTTTTCATTATGTCATTTACCGCACAAAATATAGTGGCTTTTCTTGATCATCTAAAACATGGAGGGCCTTATTTAACCACCATCACTGTGATCACCACACAGCTGCTTTCCATTTTGATCCTGTATTTTTTGTTTCGGATGCTGATTACACTGGTAGCGGACCATACCCGTATCCCCAGGCAATACTTGGTTCGTGTGATACGTTTTATGCCTGTATGTTTAGGTTTATTGCTCGGCATCAAAATTACCGAGGAAATGTTCACATTACCTGATTTCATTACAGCTGTCATGGATAATGGGGTTCACAGCCTAATAATTATCACCGTGACCCTTTTTATCGCCCACGTGATTTCCACTTATATCCGCTACCGGCTGAGCAAAAGTACCAGCGCAACGGCCTCTACGTCCATTCTGGCTACCGTGGTAGATTTTACAATTTACACCATGGGGTTCCTCGCCATTTTAAATTCTTACGGGATTTCCATTTCTCCGCTTTTGACAGCCCTCGGCGCTGGCGGCTTAGCCTCTGCCTTAGCTCTCAAAGACACCCTCACCAATCTTTTTTCCGGCATCAGTACGCTGGTATCCAAACAAATTCATATCGGTGACTATATCCAGCTCCCGTCCGGGCGTACCGGCCGCATTATTGATATGAACTGGCATCATACCACCATTCGCACGGTAAAGGGCAATACTGTGATCGTCCCCAATGCCAATATTTCCAATTCCGACCTAATCAATTATGAGCGCCCCTATCCCCAGTGCACCATCGCCATTCCTGTAACGATTGCCTATGGCAACGATTTGGATTTCGTGGAAAAAGTGACTATGGATACCGCTAATGCTGTCCTTGCCAGCAGTGAATATGGAGTGAGAGGATTTAAGCCGATGGTTCGCTACAACACATTGGGGGATTACGGGATTTCCCTGGACGTGGTGCTACAGATTCGTAAGGTAGTGGATGAGTCCGCCCTGCGCCACCAGTTTATTAAGGCCCTGTACAAAGCCTATAAAGAAAACCACATCCCCCTCATGATTCGCCACGACTGAAAGTATAGTTACCCCTCTTTTCAGCGTTCCTAGACATAAAAAATCCGGCGGGCACATAGTAATATGTCCGTACCGGATTTTTTTGCTATACAATTTTCTCTTGGAATCACTTGCCCCAGTCAATCATATGGTCAATAAAGCTGTCAATGCGGTCCTGGTGCTTTTCTGTCGGAGTCTTATCCCGTTTGCTGTCACGATGATCCCTGTCATCATCCCAATCCCCGCAATATTCAGGCCCTCTGCCACATGTCCAGGATCCTTGGCCTCTGTATCTCCTGTGGGGGTAGGGCCGCATGGTATCATGATGGTAAAAATCGTCCTTATTATAAGCATACACCGCTTCATTGAATTTATGAACGGCGCTGTCCTGCTTGTCACGCAAACGAGCAATCTCTTCTTCCAGTTTCCGGACATAGCTATCCAAGTCGCTGCGATAGGCAGACATTTCCTCATAGGTGGCCATGGCCGGGTTCAGCGGTTCATGGCTGCTGGAAAATGAGTCTTGCGCCGCACCGGCTGATAGTGGAGCCAGCGCCAAAGAAGCCAGAATGGGTAATACTAATATTTTTTTATGCATCATATAAGTTCTCCTCTTACTGTTTCTTTAATAATAACAGACAGTGCTTATGTATTATAACAGAAGAGACTTTTCCTGTAAACCCGTTACCAAAGTCCCATCACATGCTGCAGCAATAGACTGACGCCAGTAATCCCGGCCCAGCATACCGCTCCCAAAGCAAGGGGTTTACCACCGCTGCGGATCAGTTCTACCACGTTGCTATTCAGGCCAATGGCACTCATGGCCATGATAATAAAGAATTTACTAAGTCCTTTTAACGGGCCAAAAGCGCTGGAAGAAACGCCCATGGATACAGTCGCAGTAGTCAGGATGGAAGCCAAAACAAAAAACAGGATAAAAAGTGGGAAAGCCCGCTTTAAGCTAAAGCCTCCTGCCTGATTTTCGCTGCCCTGCTCCTTTTGAGCATGCAAATAGGCCAATACCAAAGTAATGGGGATAATGGCCAACGTCCGTGTCAATTTTACTGTCACAGCTTTGTCCAGTGTCTGTGTACCCAGGTTCCACATGCCGTCCCAAGTCGCCGCAGCTGCTGTTACAGAAGAAGTATCATTCACTGCCGTCCCGGCAAAAATCCCGAAAGCATCTCCATTCACCGTGGAAAAGCCTACCATTTGCCCAAACATAGGAAAGAAAATGGCTGCCAGAACATTAAAAAAGAAAATAACAGAAATAGCCTGGGCCACTTCCTCATCCTTCGCACCAATGACCGGAGCCGTAGCCGCAATGGCGGATCCGCCGCAAATGGAGGATCCTACCCCCACCAGAGTAGAAATCGGCCCGGGGATATGCATCGCCTTTGCATGAGATATGCCAGCACAAGCGATGTAGTAATGGTGCAAACAATTATGGGCAGGGATTGCCGCCCTGTTTCCAGTACCACGTGGAGATCCATACCAAAACCCAGCAGCACCACAGCCGCTTGCAAAATATACTTGGACGTAAAGGCAATGCCCGCTTTGGCCTTACCCTTATTGGTCCAGAACAAGGCTAGCACCATACCCAGCAGGATGCCGATAACAGCACCACCTACCACAGGAAACGCTTTTCCTAGAAAATGGGACGGCACAGCAATGGCAAAACAGACTAAGATCCCTATTCCATTTTTTTCCAAAAAGTTCATAAATAATTTCCTCCTTACTTGCATCGTTTTGTTCTATCCACACTGGCGTGTATACAACATCGCCTCTCATACTACCGCAAATATCCAAAAAACACAAGGGATTTGACAGAACTAACCGACTGTGCTAAGGTATGTAGTGCAAAACGCAGATGCAAGTAGTTTGCATTTATATGATTATATGGAGGCGATTTTGTGAAAAAGTTCATAGTCTTTTGTGCTGCTTTGTTATCCCTCGGCCTGGTCAGCGGTTGCGGCAGCAGTACCGCTCCATCAGAGGCGCCTGCCCACAAAACCAAGGTGGCAGTCAGTTTTGATGCCATGAAAGAGTTGGTACAAGCCGTGGGTGGAGACAAAGTGGAAATCACCAGCATCATCCCGGACGGAACCGAACCCCATGAGTTTGAACCCACTCCCCAACAGATGAAAATCCTGCACAGCACGGATGTGTTCGTAAAACAAGGGTTGGGGATGGAACCCTGGGCCGAAGCTATGGAAAAAGCGGCGGACAATGCCAAACTCACCATAGTGGATGCATCTAAAGATGTGCAGGCCATTGCCAACACTGATGAGGACGAAATCAAAGAACACGGACAATATGACCCCCATGCCTGGCTGAGCCTTTCCTGCGCACAGATTGAAGTCAAAAATATTGCTGCGGGTCTTGCCAAAGCCGATCCAGCTAACGCTGCATACTACCAAAAGAACGCTGAAGCCTACAACGGCAAACTTCAAGAACTTCTGACCGAATACCAGAACAAGTTCAAGGGCATTTCCAAGAAAGAGTTCGTCACCGGCCACGCTGCCTTTGCCTATCTATGCCGTGACTTTGGCTTGCAACAAAACAGCGTTGAATCCGTCTTTGCTTCCGGTCAGCCCTCTGCCAAGCAAATGGCCGAACTGGTGGAATTTTGCCGCAAGCATAATGTAAAAACCGTTTTTGTAGAAGAAATGGTCAGCCCTAAAACTTCCGAGACTTTGGCTAAGGAAGTGGGCGCTAACGTAAAAGAAATCCATACACTAGAAAGCAGTGAAGGCAGCGCCACATACCTAGATCGTATGAAAGAAAACCTGCAAATGATCTATGACAGTTTGAAAGCCTAACTCTTCCCTCAAAAAAACACCTTGGAACCAAATAAGTTCCAAGGTGTTTTTTGAGGTTTTCGTATGGTTTTAGGAGGGTTATTTTTCACCAAAATATCTAGCCAGCAGGCCATCAAAAGCACGACCATGACGGGCTTCGTCTTTAGCCATTTCGTGCACAGTGTCATGGATAGCATCGTAACCCAATTTTTTGGCCAGGGTTGCAATTTCTTTCTTACCAGCGCATGCGCCTTGTTCAGCAGCGGCACGCAGTTCCAGATTTTTCTTGGTGCTGTCGGTGACCACTTCGCCCAAAAGTTCCGCAAACTTGCTGGCATGTTCAGCTTCCTCAAACGCAAACCGTTTGTAGGCTTCGGCGATTTCAGGATAGCCTTCCCGGTCTGCTACACGGCTCATAGCCAGGTACATACCTACTTCAGAGCATTCACCAGTGAAGTTTTGACGCAGGCCTTCCAGTACTCTTTCATCCACGCCCTTAGCCACACCGACCACATGCTCATCAGCGTATTCCTTTACGCCATCCTTCAGTTCATCGAATTGTTCTTTCGGAGCGCCACATTGCGGGCATTTTTCCGGAGCTTCTTCACCTTCATACACATAACCACAAACTCTGCAAATAAATTTTTTCATAATTAATTCCTCCTCTTGAATTCACTTTTTTCCTTCTGCGCAATTTTGAAGGAAAAATCTTAGTTGATAATTATTATTGTTTATCTCTTACAGTTGTTATTATAGCAGGTTTCACTAAAAATGCAAGCATTTTTTAAGAATTATTTTTAATTAGGAATAGCTAATTAAAAATATAGGAAAAAAGCGCCTTTTTAGGCGCTTTTTTCCTACGAAGTTAGTCTGCTTTATAAAGTTATAGATCAAGCCCTGTCTCCGGCTTAAGTCCCAAGGCCCAATTCATGTTCTCAATGGCTGCTCCACTGGCTCCTTTACCTAAATTATCAAATTGAGCAGACACGGTAAAACGTTCCCCGTTACCACAAACATAAATGCGCAGAGAATCTTTACCGGATAAAGTATTGGACCCTAGCATTTTAGGCTGTTCATCATTTTCCATCACCCGGATAAAGGGCTGTGAACCATAGAAATCCATATAAAGCTTGCGAATTGCCGCAAGGGACAGTCCAGTTGTATTTTCAAACCCAGCTGTTACCAACATCCCAGCATAATAGGGTGCGACAATAGGAAGAAAGATGGGAGTTTTATCAAGCGTCGCATATTTCACGATTTCCGGCAGATGCTTATGTTGCTGGGTGGTGGCATAAATTCGGGGTGCATCTAGTTCCGAATCATGCAAATGCTCATATTCATTAATCATCTTTTTGCCGCCGCCAGAATAGCCAGTAAGACTGGTGAGTGTGTACTGGCCATCTTTTGGAATAATCCCATTTTGCACTAGCGGCGCCAGCACAGCAATGGAGCCAGTAGCATGGCAGCCAGGGTTAGCAATGCGGGTACTGGTTTGCACCTTGTGGAGATATTCTGGTCCTAGTTCAGGGAACCCATAGGCCCAAGCGGGATCACAGCGGAAGGCCGTTGACGTATCAATGATTTTGGTCTGACAGGCTTTAGCTGCTTCGGCAATTTCCTGTGAAGCCGCATCGGGCAGACACAAAAAGGCCACATCCGCCTGGTCAATTTTTTCCAGCCGGGCCGCTACATCTTTACGTTTATTTTCGCTGATTGTTAAAAGCTCTATATCGTTCCGCTGTTTCAGCCTACCGGCCAGCCGCAGCCCGGTCGTTCCTTCTCCGCCATCAATGAACACTTTGACCATAGAGGCATCCCTCGTTTCTTGTACTTTTTTGAGTAGGTTTATTATAGCATACTGAAGGAAAAAATAAAGGTATAACCATACAAATTTACGCATTTATTTGTATGGTTATACCGCTTTTATACGTTTATACTTTTTCTACGAACAAACAGCGCATCGCATTCATCACGGCAAGGATCAATACACCCGTGTCAGCAAAAATAGCAAACCACAAGTTGATCATCCCAAAAGCACCTAAGATAAGGCTTGCCACTTTGATCCCGATGGCAAAGACGATGTTCTGGTAGACAATGCCGATGCATTTCCGGGCAATGCGAATGGCCTTGCTGACTTTCAAGGGATCGTCATCCATCAGCACCACATCTGCTGCCTCAATAGCAGCATCACTGCCCAGGGCGCCCATGGCAATCCCAATATCTGCCAAAGAAAGGACAGGGGCATCATTAATGCCATCGCCCACAAAAGCTACCTTATCCCCCGATGCTTTTTCCTGTAGCAAACTTTCTACCTTTTGTACCTTTCCTTCCGGTAAAAGGTCGCTGTACACCTGCTGGATACCTAACTGGGATGCCACGGCTTCGGCGGTCTTTTGGGCATCGCCGGTTAGCATAATCACCTGCTTCACGCCCGCTTTATAAAGCGCCGCTATCGCTTGTTTTGCATGGGGTTTGATTCGGTCGGAAATGAGAATATGGCCTGCGTAGACACCATCTATAGCCAGATGCACCAGTGTCCCCACCATATGGCAGGGGATGGCCTTTATGCCTAGGGATTCCATCAGTTTACTGTTACCTGCCGCCACAGTATGACCATCTACCTTAGCAATAACTCCCTTGCCGCTGTATTCCTGGATCTCTCTTACCCGAGAACGATCCAGCCGCTTTCCGCTGGCTTCCTGCAAGGATTTACTGATCGGGTGACTGGAAGCACTTTCTGCCAGTGCCGCAATTTCCAGCAACGTTTTTTCTTCAATGGTATGATGATGAATCCCCGCCACCTGAAATACGCCCTGTGTTAATGTCCCGGTTTTATCCATCACCACATACGCGGTATGCGCCAGGGTTTCCATATAATTAGAACCCTTGATTAAAATCCCATTACGACTGGCGCCGCCAATCCCCGCAAAAAAGCTGAGAGGAATGGACAGTACCAATGCACAGGGACAGCTCACTACTAAAAAAAGTAACCCTCGGTAGAGCCACTGCCCCCACAAGGGTGCCAGTCCCCATACGGTCATCCGCACAAGGGGCGGTACAAGAAAAAGCAGCAAGGCACTGCCGCAAACCGCCGGCGTATAATAGCGAGCAAACTTAGAGATAAAGATTTCGCTCTTAGCCTTTCGGCTGCTGGCATCCTCTACCAGTTCCAAAATCTTGCTGACGGTAGATTCCCCAAATTCCTTGGTAGTACGGATGGTAATGAGACCACTGCGATTGATGCAGCCGCTAATGACTTCGTCCCCCTTCCCGACTTCTCGTGGCAAACTCTCTCCGGTAAGGGCTGCTGTATCAAGAGTGGAATGACCTTGTAGCACAATGCCGTCAATGGGTACCTTTTCCCCTGGCTGTACGATAATTTCCGTTCCCACTACCACATCGTCCGGATCCACTTTGACCAGTTTTCCGTCTTGCTGCACATTGGCATAATCTGGGCGGATATCCATCAGTTCGCTGATATTGCGGCGGCTCTTATCCACTGCATAGTCTTCAAAAAGTTCCCCGATCTGGTAAAAGAGCATGACAGCCACGGCTTCCGCATAGTCTGCATTCCGATATATACCTAAACCAAAGGCTCCGGCACTCGCCACTGCCATAAGAAAGTTTTCATCCAGTACCCGGCCCTTTTGGATATTTTTTAAGGCCTTTCCCAGAATATCATAGGCGATGACAAGGTAAGCGATAAGATAAGGAATCAGGTACATTACCCGTTCCGAAGTGCTCGCGGCCTCTCCGCTAAAGTGCTCTGGCATAAAGCTAGCCACAATCACAAGCAGGGCAGAAATGGCAATTCGTGCCACCATCTTCTTGTTGGCGTCCATGATGATCCCTTTCTAGTTACTTAGCAGAAGATCTTACAATCATCATCCACCCGCGCCACATTCTCCTTACACCGTTGCATAACCTCTTGAGGATCTACGCCATTTTCAAAAGTGACGTTTAACTTTAACAGCATAAAATTCAGTACGGCGTCCTTAACCCCAGTAGTTGCTTTTACCGCTTCTTCCATTTTAGCTGCACAATTAGCACAATCCACATCCACTTTATAACTTTTCTTCATAATTGATCCCTCCGTTTTCAATTAAAGTTTTATTTAATTATTTACTGCTTATTTTATACTCTTTTTCGTTAAGATAGTCAATAGAAAGGAATAAGTTCTGAAAATTCTTTTATCATAGATAAATTAATGTTTAACCCTTTACACTTTTATCATAATTTTCTTTGCAAATCATCCAGGTATCCATGGTATAATGAATAGAATTTATCAATGGAGGGATTTCCATGGAATCCAATCAGGTCAAACTGCCCCACAATCATGGGGAAAGCAGCAGCCTGCTGGAACACATGCCGACCGATCGTAAATTTGCCACGGTCTCCAGATTGTTCAGCAGCCTGTCTGACAGCAGCCGGATCAAACTCTTCTGGTACTTGTGTCATTTTGAGGAATGCGTGATCAACCTCTCGGCACTGATGCACATGTCCAGCCCGGCGCTCAGCCACCATCTGAAGGTCTTAAAGGAAAAAGGCCTCATCACCAGTCGTCGTCGTGGCAAGGAAATGTACTACTTTGCTACCGACTCAGAAGAAGCCCGGTTACTCCACCACATGATCGAACTCTTAATCGACATCACCTGTCCGGAGCCCCCTGCCGTCCTGTGAAAGGACAAGAAAGCACCCCTGATAGTGTGGACATGTGTCCACGCTATCAGGGGTGCTTTTTAATTAAATCTTTTTCTAATCATCTTACTGCTAAGCATAGAATCTCCCCGTCCTGGCGTAAGGGCATAGCCATAGCTTTTCAGAAAACGGTACTGCACTTCTATCGTATGTAGCAAATTTTTTCGGGATTGGTTTTGGAGATCTCCGGCAGCAGCAGATGGTTCCATAGGCATGCGGATCACGTTGGCGCCGCTTTGAATACTGAGCAGCTGACCACGAGTATGAATGCGTCGGATTTCCCACGGCACAGCGATATTGGCATGGGGATACAAAATCCGAAGTACGGCTATGAGGCGTAAATATTCTTCTAGCGGCGCTTTGTTTCCCTGCCGGAACGGGGTGCCCGTCTGAGGGCAAAATGGAGTGAGCGTCAGACTCTGGGGATGCAATTCCGAAACAAGGGTAAGATCCCGCAATAGATGCTCGGCTTCCTCCCCCGGTGCTCCTACTAAAAAACCGGTATCCACTTCATACCCTAATTCTTTCAGATCATTTAAGCAAGTAATTTTGGTGGACAGTACCCGCCGCGGTGCGTGAAGCCTAGAAAAATGCAACGGATCTGCCGTAACAAAGCTCAAGGTATAACGCTCTGCTCCGCTGCGCATAAGCCTCTGATAGGACAGGTGATTGCGCTCTCCCACAGCAAGACCAATGGCACAGTCAGGAAATTCCTTTTTCAAATTAGTAAGGATATTGCACAAAATCATATCCGTATAATAAGGATCCTGCCCACCGCTTAAGATGAAAGAGTGGATGCCCAGCTCGTAACCTTGGTGGCAAGCGCCTTTGATTTGTTCCCAGTTCAAGCGAAAGCGTTCCAGTTCCCGATTTTCCGCACGTCGTTCGCAAAAAAGGCAGTTTTCCGGGCAGTGGTTGGTAAATTGCAGCGTTCCCTGGAACCAGACCTGGTTGTGAAAAAGAGTCCGCAATACTTCCTGCGCTGTGAGGAAAAGCTTGTTTCGAAGCGCCCCATTTTCGGTTAAAAGGAGTTCTTTCATCTCCTCGTCCGTGAGGACTCCGTACTCCTTGAGTTTATCCACCAGATCCACAGCGTTACATCCTTTCTGCTTAAATACTTTCTTGTTTCATTATATAGGTTGCACATTTTCTGTCAAGCATTTTGGAATTCCCCCCTGGAAAGCTTTGGGGGTTACTAATAGTAAAAGACCCCGGGAGGATAAGATCTCAGGGTCTTGTCATTCTATTTCTTTTTCTTTTTCGCCTGACGGCGGGCCAGGGCTGCCAGCTGCTGCTTAATTTTCTTTTGTTCTGCGGACTTACTGTCCCCATTTCGTTTTCCAAACTTTCCCATGAAATAATCCCTTCTTCCCTTATGTAGGCTCAACACTAAGCTTGTTGTTCTCTTAGTCGGGGCGCTCTCATTGTTGCATTAAAAGGGTCCTAACTGCGTTGCTCCAGCATACCACATCACGCCAAAGGCAAAAATCCATTCCAGCGCCAGCAGTGGAAACGCAAATTTCCACCATTTGCGAATCGGTACGCCAGCAATACTAAGAACCGTCATGGTCGTCCCACTGGCCGGAGTAATCATATTGGTGAAGGCATCCCCCATTTGAAATGCCAGCACCGCAGACTGCCGTGTCATCCCTACCAAATCTGCTAAAGGAGCCATAATTGGCATGGTTACCGCCGCCTGACCGCTTCCAGAAGGGATCACCAGATTGATAATGTCCTGAATCATAAACATCCCAAATCCCAGCAAGGAATGGGGGAACAAATTAAGTGCAGACGACAGATAGAAAACGATGGTATCAATGATTTTACTGTTTGTCATTAAAATAGTGACACCACGGCACAATCCCACCATAATACAGGGCAATGCCATATTTTCCACCCCACCAATAAAGGCTTTGGCAAAGGCATTGGCGCTAAGGCGTCCTACCAATCCGGCAAATACCGCCATCATTAAGAATAGGGCCGCTAATTCGTCCATATAGAAACCAAATTTGACAACGCCCACCAAAATGGCAATAATTGTAACACCAAACCCGGCCATAATAATCTTATGCCGCCCGTTCATGGTCACCAGCACATTCTCGTCCAAGCCTTGGGTTGCGGTTTTTCTCCGTTCTGCATCATATTCGTACATAAAGCTTTTTTCTGGATGTTTTTTGATCATACGGGCATAAAAATACGTATAGACTACTCCCATAATGATCAGAAGGACCAACATAACCAGCCGTACCTGAATTCCGGAAAACATAGGAAGTCCCGAAATGCTTTGCGCCACACCCACCGTAAAGGCATTGGTAACACCGGCACCGTAACCACCGCTTACAGCAACAAGGGGTAATGACACTGCTACGATGGAATCAAAGCCAAGAGCAAAACTGACGCTCATCAAAAGCGGCACAAAGGCAATAAATTCTTCACTGCAACCAGCAAAAGCACTGAGACAGGTAAAGATCGTGAGAACCACTGGAATCATCAGCAGTTCCCGCCCTTTCATTTTATTCACTACGTGGCCTAACGCCGCATGAATGCTTCCTGTAGCAGCCAACACGTTTAATGCCCCGCCAATGATCATCAAAAAGCCAACGATACTGGCAGCTCCTTTAATACCCTGGGGAACTGCCATAAATAGATCAAAAAAGCTGGCCGGGTGCCTGGCAACAAAATGAAAGGATTCTGGATCCACCACCATACGCCCGCTGGTAGCATCCTTCACCCGATCAAATACGCCGGACGGAATAATCCAAGTCGCAATAGCGGTAATGATTAAGATAAAGCCGATAATAATAATCGGGCTGGGAACACTTAATTTTTTATTCTGGCTCTTAGCCCCATTTGTATTGTTTTGTTCTGTCATCCTGTAAACTCCCCTTTTGGTTCTGCGTTATAACCTGCAAACCGCCTCTGCCAAGAGCATAGTGCGTGCAAATAATGTTTCTACCAATGCATATTCCTGTTTGGTATGGGCACCATCCCCCTGGACCCCTACGGAATCAAGAATGGGAATACCTGCCTGAGCCATAAAGGAAGCGTCACTACAGCCGCCAGGATGTGCTGCGCCAAAAGGTTCCATGCCAAAATCCTCTGCGATGGTATTAAGCAGTGCCAACAGCTTGTTGTTGCCAGGCGTTCTTTCAAAAGTCGGCATGAAAGACGGAAATTTTACTTCTGTAGTGGTCCCTTTCACATGGGTTTCCGCACAGATGGCCCGGATTTTATCCTGAAGCATTTGTTTGTCCGCATTATGGTCATAACGACAATCCACTTCAATGCGGCAAGTATCAGGAATGGCATTAGAAGCTGTGCCACCAGACACAATATCCGTACTGACGATCAATCCTTCGTCCAAATTGGTCAAACTGCGCAAAGCAATAATCTTATGGGCCATTTCCTCAATGGCGTTAGCGGAACTGGCATACGCATTCCCCACATGGCCTGCTTTTCCATGCACCGTTACCCATACATCCATGCAGCCTTTACGCCCCACGGTCATAGTATGATCCATGCGTCCAGTTTCAAAATTAAAGGCACACAGGCACCCTTCCGCCTCTTTGGCCAGCTGCTGGTCTGCATTGCTCCCCAGGTGGGTCGTTTCTTCGTCCCCCACAAAAACCAGTTTTATCGGATGTTTATCATAGCCCAACTGCTCTAGTACTTTTACTAGATACACGGCCATCACAATACCGCCCTTCATATCCCCTACTCCGGGGCCAAAGGCTTTTCCGTCCCGAATGGCAAACGGGTTGTCAGGATAACTGCCGCTGGGAAAAACCGTATCTAAATGCCCAGAAAATAAAATGGGGTTTCCAGCCCGTTCTTTTCCCCAGTAGGCCCGAAGAACAGGGATCTCACAGCCAGTAGGAAGCAACTCCCCTTCCATGCCGAGCGTTTCCATTGTATGCAGCACGCTTTCCATGAGTGCATGAATCCGTTTACCCTCTTTACTTCCTGCTTGAAAATTAACCAGTTCTTCGTAAAAATTCAGCATGTCCTGCCGATAGCCATCCACAATCTTCTGGATTTGTTTTTCCCTTGGCTCCATGTATTTCGCCCCTATCTTGCTATTTTTCGTGCATGACTAGTATTTTACTAGATTTTTGCTACACTCGCAAGGATAAATGACAAATTTGATGGGAAATAAATCGTTTTTGGGATAAAGTGCAATATGGAGATGCTACAAGATTTCTCTACCTTTCTACACAGCTTTCGTTACACATCTACCCCGCTGGCAAGAGCCAGACCGTACACGTATCGGATTCCAGATTTTTTAAGCACCCGGGCAGCCTCTGCAAGGGTAGCACCGGTCGTAAAGATATCGTCTGCCAAAAAGACAATATCCGGGAGGTTCTCGTTGCGGGATAAGGCAAAACAATTTTTCACATTGTCTTTGCGCTGGACTTTATCCAGGTTAAACTGAGGCAGGGTACTCCGCGTCCGCACCAGTAGTGGATCCCATGTCAGTCCGATGGCTTTCCCCCAGGGGCGGAAAATTTCTTCCGGGATATCATAACCCCGCGCCTTTTTCCGTTCTGCATCTGTAGGGATGGTGACCAGGGATAGTTCTACGCCTTCTGGGATATCCCATTGAAATAGTTTTGCTTCCCGGATGCCGTCAGCCCAAGTTTTAGCTAAGCGTGGCAAAAGATCTTCCCGCTTTTGGAATTTCGCCAATTGTAAAGCTTTTTGGATACCACCTTCGTAATTATAGAGAAAATATACCCCATCCAAAAACGGAACTTCCAGGCTTTCTGGATGCATGGAACGGGGATTCCATACCTCTTGCCGACAAATTTCACAAAGAACACCGCCATCCTGTACCTCTTCCCCACACCCTGAGCAATAGTAGGGATAAAATAAGGCGGACAAAAGCTGAAAGAGTTGATGCATAACCTCTCCAAAAGAAAAGGACCCGACCGACAGGCCGAGCCCTCTTTAAGATTCCTATTTATACACTAAGATCACTACTTATTTAATTGCGTTAGCGCAGTCCCCAGTATCCACATAGTCTTTGATATTCTGGTAAGAAATTTCCACCATGTTCTTAACAGCTTCATCGGTGTAGGATCCCAGATGAGGAGTAACAATCGTTTTCGGATACATGGAAACCAGTTTAGCATTGGTAGCATTGGTAATTTCTTTACCTTCCAGATTGTGGTTGAAGATTTCGCCTTCGCCTACCAGCACGTCGCAACCATAGCCGCCCAGTTTGCCACTTTCCAGGGCTTCAATCACCGCAGCGGTATCTACCAACTGACCACGGGCACAGTTCACCAAAATGGCGCCGTCTTTCATCTTGGCCAGGGTTTCTTTATTAATTACAGGAGGTGCTCCCTTGATGGCAGGAGCGTGGATACTGATCACGTCAGCCCGTTTCAGCAGGTCATCCATCTCTACCTGGGTGCAATATTCATCAATGCCTTTGATTTGGAATACGTCTTCTCCGATAACGGTAGCGCCCAATCCGTGGAATAATTGTGCGCAAACGCGCCCAATACGGCCAAGACCAATAATCCCTACTGTACAGTTACGGATTTCCTTGGAGAACATTTGGGCATCCACTACAAAGTTTTTCTTGGCAGATTCGCTGGTCGCATAGGCAGTATGACGCAACAGCATCATGGCTTGTGTTACAGCCAGTTCAGCAATCGCATTAGGGGAATACCGGGGAACAAAGGCCATCTTAAAGCCCAATTCTTTTGCATAGGCAATGTCAATATGGTCTGTACCGGCAGTACGGGTCATCAGGTATTTAATCCCGTATTCTTTGAAACGGTCCAGGTTTTCCTTGTTGGCAAAGCAGTTGCCACGCAGGATAACTGCATCGCAGCCTTTAGCCATTTCACAGGTTTCTTTGGAATTCAGATAATCAGGAACCAGTTTCAGATCATAGCCAAATTCTTTATTGCAGGCTTCAAAAATCGGTTCTTCAACGTCTCTAACACCGTAACACAAAACCTTCATACCAAAACCCTCCTAAAATTTACACACATTTGGCAATACCCCTTACCTGTACTGCCTTATAAGTTTTATTTTAGCATAAGATTCGGGTTTTCTCAACGTTTCTTGTTTTTTGTATACAATTTCATGACTCTTTCGTATTTAGGATTTGATAAGTCGCGCCCGCGTCCCAATCAAAGTGCCACCATTCCATATCGCTGCCGGTAAATCCTTCTTGTGTCATCATCTGCCGGAGCAAATCACGAAGATAGCGCTGTTTCTGCGTACCACCAGCAAACTGGGCATACTGGGCCGGAGACGGCTCATCAAAATCAGAAATCATGGAGACTTCTTCCCCATTTGCCACATCCACCAAACTCACATCCACGGAGCGCCCGGTATTATGGGCATAGCCTTCTTCCCCTTTGGGCAGCATATCCTGATGTTTTTCTCCTAGGGCGAGTGTTGCCAGCTTAAAATCGCTCCAGCTGCGGTATCCTTCCCAGATTACAAGGCCATATCCATAAGGTTTTAAATCCTGCTGCACCCGCGCTAATGCCTGGGCAGCGCTTTTATCCAGATAGGCATGAGTGCTCTGTACCAGCGGGACACCAAAAATATTATTATCCGTTGTATAGCGAAGATCAAGCATAATCCCAGGGACTACACTAGAGATTTCTACCAGCTGCGCTGTTTTTTGGTAAGCAGGTGCTGGGGGTATTGCTGCTTCTGCTTCTTTTCTCAGCTCTTCCATGGATTTTGACGGCGTTATCCGCATCGGTTTGCCATTTTCCCCAGCAAAACGACGGGTATAGCTTTTTTGTCCCATATTCAGGCTGATACCCTGCCCGTTTTTATCCCGGTCAAACCGAATGGTGCTGCTAGCATCCGTATTGGGACCTATTTCACGGAGCTCATAGTTGTCGTAATAATTTTTCACCAGGGTAAAGACATTGCTTTTAGTAAAGTCTTTATCTTTTGGTTGATACCGGTACAAAATTTCTAATTGCCCCGCATTTTCCCGCACGGCTAAAGACTCCCCGTTACCCTGATAAAAGCCTACCAGAGCTGCTTCATCTTTGGAAGGTTCTTCGGGCATCCAAGGCGCTGCAAAGGCCCAAAGCGCCCCAGCAAAGCACAGCACGCCACAAAAAAGGGAGCTTATGGTTTTTCTAATTATTTTCATAGATTTCTTCCTCCACAGTTTCCTCTGTAGAAATAGGGGGCATGGATTCAACCACTTCCACGTCCGGCCTGTCTTTCTTTTGCCGCTTATGAGGTGCATAGGAAGAAAAAGTAATCGTAAACTGGGTGCCCTTACCCACCTTACTCTGCACCTGTGCTTTTGCTTTGTGCATGCGAATAATTTCCTTGCCAATGGCAAGTCCTAGCCCGGTTCCCGCAATATGCCGGGAGTGGGATTTATCAGCTTTGTAAAACCGTTCCCAGATATAGGGAATATCTTCTTCCGGTATACCAAAGCCCTGGTCAGCTACCACTAGCACAGTCTCATGCTGGGGATTGGTCGTCACCTGAAAAGTAATAGCGGAACTATCCGGGGAATATTTCATGGCATTATCCCCCAGAATCATCACCAATTGGAATAGTCGGTCTCCATTACCATAGACCAACAGGCTGTTGTCCAAATCCTGCTCTAACCGAATATCTCTTTTTTTCGCTCGCACTTCTAACATTTGTACTACGTTTTCTACGATGCGCCCTAGGGGAATGGGCTCCATCTCTTCCCCTTCGCCCCGTTGCAGGCGGCTAATATCCAAAAGGTCTTTAATTAGCCGTTCTAGACGCAAGGTTTCGTCGTTGATGAGCTTCCTATATTTCTTTATGTCTTCCGGGGCTGTGATGGTCCCATCACTTAAAGCTTCATTGTAGCCTTGGATGATGGTTATGGGCGTACGCAATTCATGGGAAACGTTAGCCACAAAATCCCGGCGCATCTTTTCCATTTTCCAGGATTTTTTCACGAACTGTTCCAAATCCCGGCTAAGCGAGTTTAAGGAACGCCCCAGATCTGCAATTTCGTCTTCTCCATCCACAACAACCTTGAGGGAATAATCTCCCAGGGCAATGGCCTTGGCACTATTTTTCATGGAGATCAGCGGTTTTACCATGCGCCGTGTCAAGCCGCTTACGATGGCCATACTGATGAGCAGGGCCACCACCCCCACACCAATGGTGTAGAGATAAATATCTTTCAGCACCTTATTCAGTCCGGCTAAAGGAGAAGCCAATAATATGGCTCCATTTTGACTACCATGAACATCCTGCAGAGGAATTCCCACCAGAATCATCTGTTCTTTGTAATAAGGGTGGAAAATTCGAGTACTCACCCGGTCTCCTTTATAGACTCGGGTAATCATATCCTTGACCTGGTCACTTAACGGGCCCCCATCCCGAAGTTGCCGATCTATATCTGCTACCCCTTTTAGCCATTTATCCCGCCGCTGCTGTTCCCGCTCAGAAGCCGCTTCTCCATGAGAATGGCCTTCACTGAAATCCACACCAGTTTCAGAAGCACCAACCAATTCATACTTTTCATTAAAGAGCCAAATCCTGGCCCCAATAAGTTGATCCATGGAGGTCAGATACTGCCGCAGCAAGACATTATCCATGCGCATGGCGTTAAAATACCGGACCATCATGGCCACCTGGCCACCTTTATCGTTTAATTCCAATTCCTTGGTGCGGAAAAAGTAGTCCGTAATGAGATAACTTAGCCCCACGGAAATACCAACGATAATAGCCACAATCAGGCCCATGTAACTATACATGAGCCTGGTGCTTAATGATTTTTTCACTTTTTGACCTCAAATTTATAGCCTACGCCCCAAACAGTCATAATATCCCATTTGGAGTCAGGAGGAATAGCCAGTTTATGGCGTACCCGCTTGATATGGGTATCCACGGTACGGGTATCTCCGTAATAGGTGTAACCCCAGATTTTTTCCAGCAGCTGGTTTCGGCTGAACACAATGCCGGGATTGGATGCCAAGCACCACAACAGTTCCATTTCTTTAGCAGTAAAGGTAATTTCCTGCCCAAAGGCCACCACCCGAAATTCACTGAGGTTAATCATGAGATCCGGGTATTCCAGTACTTGTTTGTTCTGGCTGTTTAGGGACGCATTCGTCCGGCGCAGCACAGCTTTAACACGTGCTACCACTTCCCGGGTATTGAAGGGCTTAGAAATATAATCGTCCGCCCCAATTTCAAGGCCCAAAATCCGGTCATCGTCGGAATCTTTTGCGGTAAGCATAATAATGGGTATGTCGGAAATTTTCCGTACCTGCTTGCATACTTCCAGCCCATCCAGAACAGGCATCATAATATCCAAAAGGATGATGTCTGGTTTTCCGGCCTGTACCTGTACCAGGGCTTCTGCCCCATCAGCTGCTTCCACCACCTTAAAGCCTTCTTTTTTAAAGTAAATGCGAAGGATTTCTCGAATCTGTGGTTCGTCATCTGCAATAAGCACCGTCTGCTGTTTATCCATAGTATTCCCTCCCCCTCATGGCCATAAGGCCTGGGTTCTTTGTATACAAAATGACTTTCAAATTTTTATTATTATACCATACCTATACAAATCCATAAAGCTAACACGCGGAATCCACAAAAAATTCAAAAGCTTACAGCCTTATGAAAAAGGACGTGCTCTCTTGGCACGCCCATATTTCTTGCTTGACTTACGACCGCTTGGAACGCAGCCGCATATATTGTTTTTTTAGTGCTTCAAACGTTTCCTCGCAGATATCATGCTCAATCTTGCAGGCATCTTGTTCCGCATGTTTTGGCGAAACCCCCAGATAGATCAAAATATGTGTCAGAACCTGGTGCCGCTCATAAATCCGTTCCGCAATATCTCGTCCCGCTTCTGTGAGATTGATGAACCCGGAATCATCCATGGTCACCAGTCCTTCTTGTCGAAAGTTTTTCATTGCCACACTGATGGTCGGTTTCGAAAACCCCATTTCATTGGCTACATCAATGGAACGGACCAGTCCGAGCCGATTTTTCAGTACCAAAATGGTTTCCAAATACATTTCCGCAGATTCATGAAGTTTCATTGTTTTCACCCTGTCTTACAATGTAATCTATGTTTTCTCCCCTAGCTATGTATCGTATTCCTTTCGGACATTATTTTTATTATACAACTTCAGTGTAATTTGTGCAAATACAGTTTCCAATTCCTAACCAAAACCCTTCTCATACAAAAAACGTTTGCCTTTATTTTCACCTATAAAGACAAACGCTTTTACTTTCCTTAAAGAACTCTGGCTGCTCCCAGATACCTGGCGCCAAAATATCCTGTAAACACATTGGACACGGTCACGCCCGTGCTGCTCCCTGCTTGGAGCATCTGGCCATTACCGATGTATATGCCCACATGGCTAGGCCCTGGTTCATAGGTCTCAAAAAAGACCAGGTCGCCGGGCTGTAAATTTCCGCTAGATACTTTGGGATAGCTGTAGTATTGCACATCCGCGGTCCGGGGAATTTCAATTCCCATTTGCCGGAACACGTATTGGGTATACCCGGAGCAATCAAAGCCCCAAGGTGTTGAACCGCCAAATACGTAGGGAACCCCCACGTAATCATAGGCGATACTGATCAGCCGCCGTGCCGTGGCACTGCCATTGCCATAGGTACTGCCATAATTCCAGTTGTTGCCCCGCACATTCTTGTGCGTGGGCATCTTTTTGCCCATTAGTTTCTTGTAGGTGAAGTCCCCCATCACGCCATCGGGGGTTACTCCCAGAGCTTTCTGGTATTTTTTTACGGCAGCCACCGTACGGGCTCCATACACGCCGTCAGGAATTCCAATGTCATAGCCTTCCATCATCAGTTGTTCTTGGATTGCAGCCACTTCCGGTCCGGACTGGCCTTGTTTGTAGCTAGCTAGCCCATGCTGCAACGGCAGCAAGACAGTCAGCGCCGCACTCAGCACAGCACCCACGAGTATCCTTCTACTAATAATAAACACATCCTCTCGATTGCCCTACGAGGTTAGCTGCCGGGTGCGGGTCGAGATGCCCTATTCCTAAGAAATTAACCCCAACGTTGGTTCCCCCGTTCACCGCTCCACGGTGATTCGGTTTTTATCCTAATGTTCCAGAATCCTGTTTTATTATAACAAATTTACGTTTTTCTGTCTATTTATCCTCTATTGTTTTCACGATATGTTCACGAACAAGGTACAACGGACGGTGTTTTACTTCGTTAAATATTTGTCCTATATACTCGCCCAGGATCCCAATCCCGATGAGTTCCACTCCACCCAAAAAGAACTGGGCTGCTGCTAACGTAGTCCAGCCAGGCACCGCATCCTGGATGATAAATTTCACATAGGCTACATGAAACAGCAGCAAAATACTGCCCAACCCGCTCAGAATTCCTACATAGGTAGCAAGCCGCAGCGGAGCACTGGAAAATGCCATAATCCCATCCAAGGCAAAATGCAGCATTTTCCGCAGACTAAACTTAGAATGACCAGCAAACCGAGGCGGTGCTATAAATTCCACCGTAGTGGTGCGAAACCCCAAGGTATTCACCATGCCCCGGATAAACCGTGCCCGCTCCCGATACCGACGCAAAGCGGCTACGGCCATTGCATCCATCAAGCGAAAATCGCTGCCCCCTGGCGTAATCCGCACTTCGCTAAGGGCATTAATCAGCTTGTAATACATTTTAGAAGTGAAATTTTTAAACCAGCCTGCATCCTGGGTAGCCAGGCGAACAGTTTGTACAATTTCATACCCTTCTTCCCATTTTTGCAGCAAAGTAGGAATAAGCTCCGGGGGATGCTGCAGATCGCCATCCATACTGATAACAGCTTCTCCGTCTGCCTGATCTAAGCCACAGGTTAGCGCTAGCTGATGTCCATAATTGCGGGCAAACACATACCCTTCCACGCGGGAATCTTTTGCTGCCAATTCCCGTATATACTCTTCCGTCCGATCAGTGGAACCATCATCAATAAAAAGCAGGTTGTACTCATACGACAAAGGCGCCATTACTTCCGTAAGGCGCCTGTAGAACTCATACATATTTTCCTGCTCATTGAAAACGGGCACTACAAAAGAAACTTTTTTCATGCTGCGCTCCTTTATTGCGAGTAAAATATGAATTCAAAGCAAAAGTATGAGTGCGCAGTAAGCCGAGTTCTGTCGAGAACCATCATTTATCTAGTCCTGGGATTGCTCCCAGGCTCTAGCGACACTACCCGGAAGGTTGGCGGGCCGCTTCATCCCTTCCCTATTTGGTCTTGCTCCGGATGGGGTTTGCCAAGCCGACCGGTCACCCGGCCGCTGGTGCGCTCTTACCGCACCGTTTCAGCCTTACCGCAAAAGCGGCGGTTTGTTTTCTGTGGTACTTTCCTTAAGGTCACCCTTACTGGACGTTATCCAGCATCCTGCCCTGTGGAGCTCGGACTTTCCTCATCAGCCGAAAGGCTGCCGCGATGGTTTTTCTGCACTCACGTTTTTTACCTTACCATATACCATGAGGTCTCGTCAAGCATTGTACAAAAAGCGCTGTAACATTTTATCATATTCCCAGTGATTTTTGGTTTGTTTTTCCTGGAACTGATTCATAATGGAGTCCACTTCGTCCGCATAGTGCACAAGAAATGCTTCTTTTGTAGTACAGGATACCGGTGACCCTTTTTCATGCTCTCCATGATGGGACAGGAGAATATGGAGCAATTGCTGGCGTTTGGGAACAGATAGCTCTGGAATATGCCGGGCTGTACGATCTACCAGCATGGCACCAATGGCAATATGTCCTAAAAAGCGTCCTTCCGTAGTGTAGGGAAACCCTAACTCCCCGGAAATTTCCCAAAGCTTTCCGATATCGTGCAAGAGCGCTCCAGCAATGAGTAAATCTTGATCTACGCCGCCCACAGCGCTGCCCATAGCAACTGCCAATTTCGCCACGCTCACCGTATGGTGCAACATGCCGCCCACATACGCGTGGTGCAAACGCATTCCCGCCGGATTTCGCAAAAAAAGCTGATACGTCCGACCGGAGAAAACTGCCTGCAACAGCTTTCGCAATCCCTCGTCCTGAACACGCCCCACAAACGTATGGAACAATTCCTCACAGGCTCCCAAATCCACACTGCTACTGGGCAGCAGGATGGATAAATCATCTTCCGGGCCTACTCCCGTTACCTTTTGCACCACCACCTGGTAGGCCATGGTCGTGGAATATTTATTGAGTTCCACTTTGCCCCCAATGAGATAGGGTGCGGGTTGTTCCAGGTTCCGCAAGCGTCTGATGGGACCTTCCTCAAAACAGATAAAGGGAATGGAGCCACTGTTATCTTCCAAAAGGCCCTTGGCATACGGTTTGCCATTGGAAGACGTCCCTACTTTTTGAAGCCGGACCAGGCAAGGTTGTTCTATGGAATTTCCTAGTTGCAGATCCTTGATCATACTACTGCCCCTTTATACCGTTTGCAGAACCCGTTCTTCTTCTGCCCGCACTACCGTAAAATGCCTGCCATCTTCTTTTGCCCACTGGTTCAGCACGGCTTCCAGATGCTCCACCACCGGAAGTTCTGTCAGTTGATGGGTACCATCCACTATATTTAAGCCCATATTTATAGCTTTTTGTGCCACATGGTATTTCACGTCCCCTGTGACAATGGTATCGGCTCCATTTGCCAAGGCATCTTCCATAAAATCTGCTCCGCTACCGCCAATAACGGCGACCCGATACACGGGATCCTCGCCGCCAGCATAGGTTAAATGCGTAGCGCCCAGTGCATCCCGGACTTTTTTGGCAAAAGGTTTCAGCTTCATTGGCGCATCCAGTACCCCAATCCGGGCAAGTCCTTGTTCCGGGCAGCTGGTACGAGGAATGTCTTCCACGTCATGAAGCCCCAGTTTAGCGCACAATACGTCATTTACGCCCCCCTTAGCAGCATCCAGATTGGTATGGGCTGCATAAACCGCAATCCCATGCTTTACCAGTTCATACAAAATATCCATTTTCGTATCCGTTACTGCCAAGGTTTTGGGTAAATGAAAATAAAAAGGATGATGGGTAACGATCAAATCACATCCTTCTGCGATGGCCTGTTCCGCTACTTCCGGCATCAAATCCAGTGCGACCATAATTTTATGCACATGCGCACTCAAATACCCTAGCAAAAGGCCGGGATTATCCCATTCTTCCGCATAGCGCACTGGAGCTACCTTGTCCATGAAAATACATAGATCCTCAATAGTAGTTTCTTTTCCCTCATGGGTTTCCACCGCTACTTCCTCTTTTTTAGCATGTTTCTTTTCCGCCATCCTGTAAAGCCTCCCATTGTTTTAATTGCATACATGCTTTTTCATAAGAAAAGGATTGCCGGGCATGTTCACTTTTTTCCATGCCCTGCAGTTGCCTTTTTATCTTTTTGATATGTTCTTGTAACAATCGCCCCAAAAGCGGGTGTTGTCGCTCTACTAGATTTGCTCCTACCGTATAGCAAGAAGACGGATACTTCCATCCTGGATGTGGGCACAAGTGCAAGACTTCATACAAGCGGTCAGCTTCTTCTACCAATTCTTCCCGGCAGATCTCCCAGCCATTATCTTCTGCCCAATGCCGCAATTTCTCACTTTCGTTCTGTGGCTGCAAAATCAAATGCTGGCAAGAGGGCTCCTGCCAAATCTCCGGAGACGCGGCAAGGATATCCCGCATCGTCCCAGCCCCCATTCCGGCCATGACAATCGTTTCCGCTTCGCCAGGAGATAAAATTGTAAGCCCACTGCCTTGTCGCACGTTGATTTGTTGTTCCAAATGGTAGGTTCTTACTGTTCTTTGTGCCGCTTCACAAGGTCCTGGCACAATATCTCCTGCAATGGCTTTTTTTATTTTACCCTCTAACACAAGAAACACCGGAAGATAGGCATGATCCGTCCCGATATCTGCCAGCGTAGTAGAGGCGGGGCATAGCGCCGCCACCATCTTTAGCCGAGAACCGATATGCATTACGCATCCTCCCGGAGTGATAGGATATACTGTCGGGTATCGTCCAGACTGTCCACATCTTTCCAGTGAAACACGCGCAATTTGGCACACAGAGCAAAGGCAGTGGCATATTGCTGTATTAGCTGCCTAGCCTGGCGAAAAATCTCCCGTCCAGCGTCGTACTCCCTATACCTTTGTACAGCCAGGTCAAGCAGCCGTGAATTCTTCCACTCTTCCCGGAAACAGCTGTGAATAAATAAAATCAAATCCAGCACCCTTGGATCGGCCTTAATAAACCGTTTTTCATTTTCCCAGTCCAAAAACGTAATCTTGTCTACCGCTTTGTCGTAGGCAATATCCCGCAGTGCCGGACGCCCATGGTGCAGTCCATAGGTATGAAGCTGTGCCAAAGCCATGCCGGCTTTGGCAAACGCTTTTTCACGACAGTCCGCCCAAGGCGCTTCCTTGGCAACGCCCTGCAAGGTCTTTCCCACCGCTTTCATAACAAAATAGTCGTCTGCTAAGAGTACAATCTCCGGTGCCAGTGGAAAGTATTGATTCACCGTGGAAATTTTCACAATTTCACACCAAAAAGCGGCGTCCACACTGCTTTTTGCAAAGGCATTTCGGTGGTTCCCCCTACGTCTTTTGATAAAATACGTCTGTTGCTGATAGAACAAAGACAATACGCGTTGATCAGGCTTTTCAGCGATTGCTGCATCCACAGCTTTTTTTAATTCTGTATTCATCATTGGCTCTTCTCACCCAGACAATGTGCTTATCAATTTCCGGCTGGGCAGGATCTTTCCTGGAGACATGCTCAGCTCATCCACACCCATGGATAAAAAATAAGGAATGAGTTCGGGATTCGCTGCGGATTCCCCGCAAATACCTACCCAGCAGCCGTATTTATGACCATTTTGGATCGTTAACTGAATGAGCCGCAATATGGCCTTATGCCCTGGATTGGCGATTTCTTCCAGTGAGGCATTTTGCCGGTCCACTGCCAAGGTATATTGCAATAAATCGTTGGTCCCAATACTAAAGAAATCCACTTCCTGTGCCAGCTCATCAGAAATAAGCGCTGCAGCTGGGGTTTCCACCATAATCCCCACTTCCATCTCCGGATTATAAGGGATTCCTTCCGCCTGCAATTTAATTCGGGTGGCTTCCAAAAGTTCTTTAGCGGCCCGGACTTCTTCTACGGACGTAATCATGGGGAACATAACTCCCATATTGCCAAAAGCGCTGGCTCGCAAAATCGCCCGCAGCTGTGTATAAAAAATTTCTGGCCGTTTCAGACAGATGCGAATGGCCCGAAAACCCAGTGCTGGATTTTCTTCTTCTGGCAAATGAAAATAACCAACTTTTTTATCGGCTCCAATATCCAGCGTACGGATAATCAGCTTTCTCCCCTTAAGTGCTCTGGCTGCTGCAGCATACGCCTGAAATAGCTCCTCTTCCGTAGGATAGTCTTCCCGTCCCAGATACAGAAACTCGCTGCGGAAAAGACCCACGCCCTCCCCATCATTGTCTAGCACAGCAGCAATATCTTCCGGCTGCCCGATATTCCCATAGAGTGCAATCTGCCGTCCCTGGGCAGTTACCGTTGGCCGCCCCCGATAGACTTCCAGTGCATCTTGCTGAGCACGGAGACGAGTCTCTTTTTCTTTTAACTGCAATACTATATCCTGGTCCGGATCTAAATAAAAACTTCCGGTTTCGCCATCCAATGCGCCCAATTTCCCATTCCACACAGCAGAAATAGGCAATTCTGTATTGACGATAGCCGGGATCTTCATTGTCCGGGCTAAAATCGCCGTATGCGAATTGCCACTGCCGCCGCTGGTTACAAATCCCAGGACGTTTTCTTTATTGAGTTGCAACGTTTCACTAGGGGTAAGATCTTCTGCACAAATAATGGAAGGACAAGTGAGCTGATCCCACCAGTTGCCTTGATGCTGTTGCAGTGCTTGCTCCAATTGTTCACAGATATCCCGTACATCCGTACCACGAGCCTGCATATAGGCATCATCCATACTCTCCAACATAGCAGCAAAGCCTTCGCCCGCCTGTTGTACGGCATCTTCCGCTGGCAGAGGAGTTTCCCCTGTAATAAGGCTGGAAATTTGTTCTGTCAGATCGGGATCCTGCACCATTAGTTGGTGCACATCAAAAATCGCCGCAGCCTCTTCTCCAGCTTCCGCCTGGGCTTTTTCCTTCAGTGTTTCTAGTAGTACCACCACATCCTGCTGTGCTTTATAAAACCGTTCCAATTCTTGTTGGGGTGAAAGTGTGGTCCTTTTTTCGGCTGTTTTCTGCTCTGCTGGCTTAACCAGGATCGGGCCCACTGCAATGCCGGCAGAAACCCCTTTACCCTTTACCAGATCCATGGCGCCCCCTTACAGATTGTCTTTCAAAAATGTTTCTACAGCAGCCGCCGCTTCTTTTTCATCCGGACCGTCTACCGTCACGGTAATCTCCATACCACATTTAATCCCCATGGCCATTACGGTGAAAATCCGCTTTAAATCTCCAGTTTTTCCATTGCCTTCCACCTTGCAGGTGGATTTAAATTGGGCTGCTGTTTTCACTAAAGCGCCTGCTGGCCGGGCATGGATACCCTGTGGATCTTGAATGGTATATGACAAGCAAATCATGTCTCATAGCCTCCTTTATACAACGCGCACTCGCACATAGCAATGATTCTGCTTGTTTTATTATACCATAGAACCTGGTGCTTTATTTTTTCTTTTTCAGTGCTTGCCGATAGGCATAGAGTGCCGCCCCTAACGCCCCATTATATTGTGCCAAAGGCGAAGTGAGGATTTTCACTCCCAGTCCTTCTTCCAAAGCTTCCCGCACTCCATAGTTTTGGGCTACACCGCCTGTCATGACTACATCAGGTACCACACCGACGCGGTGAGCTAAGCCAATGACACGGCTAGCAACGGAACGATGTACACCGGCAATAATATCTTCTTTACTGACGCCCTGGGATAGCTGGCTGATCACTTCGCTTTCTGCAAAAACAGTACACGTGGAACTAATAGAAATCCGTTTTTGAGACTCTCCCCCCAAACGTGCCAGGTCTTGTACCTTGACTTCCAAAATGCTCGCCATCACATCCAGGAAGCGTCCGGTCCCAGCTGCGCATTTATCATTCATCTGGAAATTGGTCATCGTCCCATTTTCCACATGAATCACCTTTACATCCTGACCGCCAATATCAATGACTGTATGCACCTTGGGCCAGATAAAGCTGGCACCCATAGCATGGCAGGATAGTTCGCTCATCTGCTTTTCCGCGATGCCTTCTAGGGAATTTCGCCCGTACCCGGTTGCTAACGTAAAATCCATATCTTCCCGGTTCATCTGTGCATTTTGCAGCACTTCTTCAATAGAGCGGGCCGGACCGCTGGTCCCTGTACCTACATCCACCAGGGATTTGGCAATAATTTCCTTTCCATCCTTCAAAATGACGCATTTAGAAGCCGTTGATCCTACATCAATACCCAATGTATATATGCTCATGATTTTTCTCCTCGTTCTCCCTAAAAATAGTTCGTTTTTTGCCCTTACTATAGCATAGGCAGACTTTTTTAGTACGTTGTTATTACAACAAATAAGGAAAGAAAAAATCCCCCACCATCATACGTATGATAGAGAGGGCCTATCCAATAGTACCATTTAATTTAATTAGAGAGAATACTGACAGCCTTAGAAATAGAAACGTGCTGTCGTGCTTTATTGGCAGCTTCCGTAATGTGTTTGGATAATAAGGCATTCAAGATCGCCAGATGTTCAGCACGAATGGTTTCTAAACTGTTGTTAAATAATGCCATATACCAGAAGCGTTGGGATTTATAGATGAGTTCAGAACAAAAACGAATCAAGTGGGGATTTTGGGACAAATGCACCAACTGGATATGAAATTCCGTATCCTGTTTCAAAAAGCCCATATACGCATTCTTGCTATCCGTAGCGGTCGGAATATTTTCCCATTGTTGTTTTAAGGCTTCCAATTCCTGGCGATGCGCATCAATATCCTCTGGAGTAAGATTAGATAAGATGGCTATTTCGTTCAAGCTGCGTGCTTCATAGATATATTCCAAGTCTTTAAGAGAAATTGGCGACACAACGGTTTTTTTACGTGGCACAATGGTCACGTAATTTTCATATTGCAATTCCAGTAGTGCTTCCCGCACGGGAGTTTTGCTAATTTTTAAATGGGCTGCAATTTCATCGGCCTGAATAGTAGCCCCAGGGGGGATGGCACAAGTAATGATTTGCTCTTTAATATAATTGAGGGCTAAAATTTTATTGTCTTTATTATTCCTATTGCCTGGCAACGTAATCCCTCCTTATCGTCTTTTTATTTTAGTAATATTATACTTATCAGATTTAATAAAGTCAAATACTGTGCACAAAGTTTTATTAGCATTATAATATATCACTAATTTAATAAATTATTTTATCTCACCGCAAAATTTATATATTTTGTATTATATATTACAATTATAGTATTTTTCGTTTTATTTTCAGAATATATAAAATTTGTTATTGACTTCTGTGATATTTTACAATAGAATATACTTAAGCAGTGAAATATTACACGAGAGGATGGCGAATGAATTTGAAAGAAGACCGCAATGGCAGAATGAAATTCAGCGTATGTGCGGTGGACCGCCCGCTGCCCATAGACGTACCCTTTCCTCTACGGGGAGAAAGCTATCAACAATGTGCGGAGATAGCAGCCTCTCTGGGCTTTGATGGGATTGAATTGCAAGTACAGGACCCTTCAAAGTATAATGGAAAAGAGCTGCGCAAGATGTTGGACAGTTACGGGCTTAGGGCATCTGCCGTAACCACAGGACTAGCCTATACCTACGAAGGCATGAGCATGGTACATCCGGATAAGAAAATCCGGCAAGCGACGGTGGAACGACTCAAACGGCAGCTGGATCTAGCCAAAGACCTGGACTCACAGATCCTCATCGGGTTCTTACGGGGTAGAAAAGCTCCGGGGCAGACAGATGCGGAATTTGAAGAAATCTTAACAGAAAGCGTGTCCCAGGTGCTGCGCTACGCGGAAGAGATCCAAACCCCTATGGTGATGGAACAAATAAACCACTTGGATGGGGATGTCTTTTGCTCCACGGAAAAAACCATGTCCTTTTTAGAAAAATTTAACTCGGACTGGTTGGTATATAATGGAGATACCTACCACATGGAAATGGAAGACACCGATATTGCACAAGCCATCCGGCGTTCCCTATCCAAATTGGTTCTTTTCCACGTATCCGATGTAGGCAGAACCTTTCCAGACGGAAAACACTTTGACTTTGCTACAGCAGCCAAAACATTGAAAGACAATCACTATAATAAATGGGTCAGCATTGAGTACAAACCGCTACCCGATACCCTGACAGCCTGTCGCAACGGGATTGCTTACTTAAAAGAACATTTTGGGAAGTAAAACGGAGGGATAAAACCATGAGTGTTGAAAAATTAACCTTTGCAGAGCCGTTCTTTCAAATCGTCTATATCGAAAACGAAGAAAAGTATTTCGTGGAACCCATGAGCATTGTTTTTAACCTGGCACACAAGAGCCAAAAGGATCTGGCCCTGCGGGATATGATGTTAGCGCCCCTAAAGGGTGCCGTTGTTTCCGGTGTAGAACTCCACAACATTGAAAAAGCTGTTGTATTCCTGGATTTTGCCAAACTAGATCTTAAAGATCCGGCAGTCACAGAGAAAATCAAGCATACTTGGCGCAGCTTGTATCAATGTTCCGGGCAGGAACGGCACAAGGGTCTCCCCTATTACAAGTCTCCCAAGATCCGCATCGGTGGCGACACGGAAATTAACGTATGCTATGTAGACGCTCCTATGTTCCCGTCTGGACCGCACCGCGAGCACGACAGAAATTTTGACGAAGTCCATGCGCAAATCCGGGGTATGGGGATGATGCAAAAGATTGAACAAAAAGAATGGGAAGAAGATCACAAGATTAAAGTGTATCAGGAATTTATCATGGCTCCTGGTACCGTCCACGACAAATTCTATGATGCCAATGGAGACTATCCATGGCACCAATACTGCAGCATAACCCCCTGCGTTTACATGCCCATTGAGATTGACCGCTGACAATAAAGGAGGAAACGGGACATGAAGGGAAGAATAGAAAAGCCGATCACAATTGGCATCATCGGTACGGGCTACGGCTCCGAACTCCACGGTAACGGCTATATCAATATGGTAGGCGTACCTGTCAGGTTAAAGACGGTCTGTGGAGGTTCCAATCTGGCTAAAGCGGAAAAAATCAAGGAGAAATTCGGCTACGAAAAAGCAACCCTGGATTATATGGATATTATCAACGATCCGGAAATTGATGTAGTAGATATTACGGCAAACCAGGATTTGCATATTCCTCTAGCCATCAAAGCCATGCGGGCTGGAAAAGATGTAATTTGCGAAAAGCCCCTGACCGGTTATCTAGGAAATGGTGAAGATAATATTGGAAAAACCGTTCCCAAATCTGTAATGTATGATGCCGTCATTGCCCAAATGGATGAACTCAAGCAAGTGATCCAAGAAACTGGCAGAAAGTTCATGTATGCAGAAAATACGGTTTATGCCACACCTGTACAGAAGGCCGCTGAGATTATCCGTGCTAAGAAACCTAAAATTATGCTGATGACCAGTGAAAACACCTTGATTGGCTCTAGCTCTGATAAAGCCGGTCACTGGAAGAATATTGGCGGCGGAACCATGATGCGCAACGGCATCCACGGACTGACGGGAATGTTGTGGCTAAAGCAAGTAGAGGCGCAAAGCCGGGGTGAAGACATTTCTATTGTCAGCGTAACAGCGGATATGGGCGTACAAACGGCAGCACTCAAAAACGAAAAGCACCGCTACGTGAATGCCCATCCGGTAGATGTAGAAGATATGGCGCTGGTATCCGTAACATTTTCTGATGGGACAAAATGTATTGCCATGTGTTCGGATGCAGTACTAGGTGGATCTCGGAACACCCTGAACATTTACGGCAGCGATGGAACCTTGTTCTGCAACTTAAATCCCTGCAATATTTTAAACACCTATTTCATGGATGAAGAAGGATTGGATGATGTCTATATTTCTGAAATGCTGCCTCAAAAAACTGGTTGGAACGAAGCTTTCGTATCCGATGAAGTCATCCGTGGCTATACAGGGGAATTGAAAAGCTTTCTGGAAAGCGTAGCCTACAACACTAAGCCTGATTCTGATTTTGATCTGGCCTATACTGTTATGAAAGTCATTTATGCAGCCTATCGTTCTGCCGAAGAAGGCAAAAAAATCACTTTGTAACACTACCTTGTGATTAGGGAGGTAAAAAAATGGCAAGAAAATATTCCTTGGCACATTTGGGATTTTTGGCCCTGACACCGCCGCAAATGATCTATTTGGCCAAAGGGGCCGGCTATGACTATGCCAGCATCCGCATCATTTTGCAAGGTGTCAAAGGCGAAGTGGATTATGATTTATCAAAGAATCCGCGTCTCTTTGCCCTGACAAAACAAGCCATGGAAGATACAGGGATTGGCATCCATGATATTGAATTGGCCAAAATTGCAGATGACACGGATGTGACTAAGTACGAACCGGCCTTTGAGGCAGCGGCTAAGTTACATGTCCACCAAGTAATCAGTAGCATATGGACGAACAATGAACCTTTTTATCTGGAACAGTTTGCCAAGCTCTGCGACCTGGCAGCACAGTATCAGCTCAATATTGGGCTGGAACCAGTGACATTTGCCTCGATTTATAATTTACAGCAAGCACTGGCAATCCTTAAGAAAGTTAACCGGCCCAATGGCAAAATTCTGCTAGATACGCTGCATTTCCATCGTTCCCGGGTCTCCCTGGCCGAAATAGAAGCAGCCCCCAAAGAACTATTTGACTTTGCCCATATTTGCGATGCTCCAAAAGAAATTCCTACAGACAAAGAGTCCCTCATTCATACGGCACGGGATGAACGGTTGTATGTAGGAGAAGGCGGCATTGATGTAGCAGGTATGGTTAAGCGTCTGCGCCCAGATACCGTCTTTTCAATGGAACTGCCCCATACTCAGCGCATTGCTGATTTAGGACATTTCGAACACGCCCGGCGTTGCCTAGTAACATGCAAGGCCTATATGAAAGCGCATGGACTGGATTAAAAAAAATACCCCCGTCAGGGAAACACTTCCTGACGGGGGTATTTTTTGGTTCTATAATAAATGTTGGGGTCTTGTGGACGTTTACCTTCACAAA
>DXYB01000030.1 GCA_019416065.1 Acidaminococcus sp.
ATACCCAAGGGGAATCTCTAACCATATCCAACTAACAAAAAACTAACGCCGTCTTCGTTTCCTCCTGGTATGGACGTCTTTTATCATATATAATAGAAGTAACAGTATATTTTATTTTTCCATGGATGAGGAACATGGACCACTAAAGGAGGAAAAACAATGTCAGATTTCTTGACCATGCTGGATGATGTGATGTACTACCCCATCTTAATCATCGTTCTGTTAGTCGCCGGCATTTACTTCACGCTCCGCACCCGCTTTATACAAGGACGTTATTTGAAGGAATGTATCCGTGTGGTCATGCAGAAACCCACAAAAGAAAACTCCGTTTCATCCTTCCAGGCGCTGATGGTTTCCACAGCTAGCCGGGTTGGTACCGGAAACATTGTAGGCATTTCCACAGCGCTTTGCCTGGGTGGATTTGGCTCTGTGTTCTGGATGTGGATTATTGCCATTATCGGCGGTGCTACAGCCTTTATTGAGAGTACCTTGGCCCAGGTATACAAGCGCCGTGATAAAGACGGAGATAGTTATGGCGGCCCGGCCTACTACATTGAGTTGGCATTGCATAACAAGTTTCTCGCCAGCGCCTTTGCATTTTTCCTGATTATCACCTATGCCGGAGGTTTTAATGCATTGGCCAGCTACAATCTCCAATCCACCTTCAGCGTCTATTCTTTTTATGACAAAATCTCTACACCCTGGATCATTGGAGGGATCCTGGCTGTCCTAGTAGGCTATTGCCTGATGGGCGGCGGTAAACGGATTATTCATGTAACTGAAGTGCTAGTACCTTTTATGGGGGTGCTGTACGTAATTTTGTCCCTATTTATTATCCTGACACACTTTTCCATGATCCCGTCTGTCCTGGGGGCCATGTTTGCCGATGCCTTTGACTTCCAGAAAATTTTGGGCGGAATCAGTGGTTCCTGTATGATGTATGGGATCAAGCGGGGCCTGTATTCCAACGAAGCAGGGGTAGGTTCTGCCCCCAACGCAGCAGCGGCAGCGGATGTAAGCCATCCTGCCCAGCAGGGCCTAGTACAAATGCTCAGCGTATTTATTGACACGGTTTTATGTACCGCTACGGCCCTCATGTGCATGTTCTCCGGCGCCATTCCTTCCAAAGAACTGGCCGGAGCCCCATTCGTACAGGAAGCCACCCGGATGGATTTTGGGGATTTTGGACCCATTATGATTACGGTCGCCATGGTACTCTTTGCCTTTACCACCCTGATCGGCAACCTGTACTATGTGAATAATGCCTTAGCCTACCTGAATAGCAAAAAGACACCGGGCAAAACCTTCATGAATTGCTTCCGGATCGTATGCGTGCTGGTCATCTTTGTTGGTGCCGGCATGAGTATGGATAATGCCTGGGCCTTGGCCGATATTACCATGGGCTTCATGTGTCTTATCAACGTCCCCTCCATTATGGCCATGGGCGGCACGGCCTTAAAGGTCATGGACGATTACGGAAGACAACTAGATGCCGGCGTGGATATTCCTGTGTTCAAAGCTAAGAATATCGGACTGGACGAAACAAACCTGGATTACTGGAAATAACATCTGCATACAAAAACTCCCCTGCTTCCTCACAGGGGAGTTTTTGTATGCTATTTCTTGCTGGATAGTTCTAGTCCATACACATCTGGCCGGCGATTTTTCAGGGTAAAGGTTTGCTGGCGAACTTTATCCACATACGCCAGGTCAATCTTACCGTAGATTACTCCTTCCGTATCACTGCTCCGGGCAATTACCGTCCCCCAGGGATCCACAATAAGGGAATTGCCATAGGCGGTAAATTTAGGCTTTTTCCCTATCTGGTTGGGCGCAATCACGTAGCATTCATTTTCAATGGCCCGTGCTTTTAGCAGTGTTTCCCAGTGATCTTTTCCCGTATTGACCGTGAAATTGCTAGGAATGCACAGCACTTTGGCGCCCTGCAGCACTTCCAGGCGGAACAGTTCCCCAAAGCGTAGATCATAACAAATCCCCAGACCTAGTGTGCACCAGGGCGTATCTGCTGTAACGATTTCTTGACCCGGACACACCCGGTCACTTTCCCGGCTGGTCACTCCATTTCCCAGCTCCACATCAAACATATGGAGCTTTCTGTATTTGGCTACCAGTTTACCTGCCGGATCTAGTAGAAAGGTAGCATTAAAAGGACGTGCCGGCTCTTCTGGGTTACGTTCGTAAATGCTGCCCGCTTCCACCCAGATCTGGTGTTTCCGCGCCATATCTGACAAGAAACAGAAGGTTTCGCCGCCTGGGATGTCTTCCGCCATCTCCACGATGTCCCGTCCCATATAATTCATGGTTTCTGGCAATACCACCAGGTCTGCCCCATTTTCCGACGCCTCACCAATCCATTTGCCAGCCCGGGCCAGATTTTCTTCCTTGTCTTCTTTTGTATCCATCTGTACCGCTGCCGCCAGAAATTCCGTCATACCCACACGCCCCCGTTTCTCTATACCAAAAACGAAATGTCGCTGTAAAAATCGGCTTTCGCAAATCACATATAAAACTCTTTATACCACTGCGCAAAGTTTCGCAAGCCTTCTTGTAAAGTAGTGCTGGGGCGATAGCCATAATCTTTTTCCAGGGCTCTCGTATCTGCATACGTCACAGGTACATCCCCCGGCTGCATCGGCACCAGTTCTTTATGGGCGGCAAAATCATAGGTTGCAGGCAAGACTTCTGCCCGGATGAGTTCTTGTTGCAGAACATCTACAAAATGTAGCAGGCTTTCTGGTCTGCCTCCACCAATGTTGTACACGGCATAGGGCGCTACCGGCAATCCATCCGCTCCCGCTATTTTTCGGGGCGCACCCTGCATTACCCGGATAACGCCTTCTACAATATCATCCACATAGGTAAAATCCCGTTCACAGTGGCCATAGTTGAAAATCTGGATGGTCTTTCCTGCTCGTAGCTTGTCAGTAAAGCCAAAATAGGCCATATCCGGGCGCCCGGCCGGCCCATACACCGTAAAAAAACGTAGTCCCGTACAGGGAATATTGTACAGCTTGGCATAGCAATGCGCCAGCAGCTCATCGGACTTTTTAGTGGCTGCGTAGAGGGACACAGGATGGTCCACCTTGTCTTCCGTGCTAAAAGGGACCTTGGTATTACCCCCGTACACAGAAGACGAGGAAGCATAGACCAAGTGGGCTACGCCTCTTGCGCCGCCATCATAGGAATGGCGGCAAGCCTCCAGTAAATTATAAAACCCAATGATGTTGGAGGAAATATAGGCATCCGGATGAGAAATAGAGTAACGTACCCCCGCCTGGGCCGCCAGGTTCACCACAATATCCGGATGAAATTTCGCAAAAAGGCTATCAATAGTAGCCTTGTCTGCAATATCTCCTTTGCGGAACTGATAACTAGCCTTATTTTCTGCTGCAACTTTATCCAACTCCTGCAACCGGTATTGCTTTAGTTTCACATCATAGTACTCATTCAGATTATCAATTCCGATGGTTTGCGTTCCCGGTATCTCTAACAACTTTTTTACCAGATTGGCCCCAATAAAACCGGCTGATCCTGTAACGAGTATGGTCTTATTCTGCAAATTGATGACTTCTTTCATAGGAGACTCCCTCCTGTTTTCTTATTTCCCCAATAGTTCCGGATGTCGTAACAAATACCCCGTCAAATCCATCCACGCTGCTCGTTCCGCTTCATAGGGAGCAGGGCCTTGTTCCAGCGCTGTAGGTGGCACAGTACTGCCCAAGGGTTGGTAAAACTCTGATCCATATTCTCCGTAGGCATCTATTTTCAACCAATGGTAGGGACTGACCACATGATCCACTTTTTCCAAAAGAGAAGGGTATAACGAGTAGTACGTAAATCCTTGGGGAGCAATCAGTTCAAAGATTGTAGGTGCAATATGCATGTGGCTACCTATGGTATTATCTGCCAAACTATGAGGGGTAAGTTCCCTATGGTTAAACAAAAGAACAGGACTGTGCCGTTCTCTAATATTGCAGTCCCGCCCCATAAGTGAAGTTTTAGCAAGTACGGGACTCATATCAACGGAATGATCTCCTGTAAGGATAAACAGACTATCTGGATACACCTGTCGCATGGTACGGAGAAATTTTCCTAAAGCCTGATCAGAAAACCAGAAGGTACCGAGATTCTTTTGAATATCCTTATTGTTCTTGATGTCTTTCGGCGCTTGGGGCATGACAGTTTCAGCATCATACCCATAGTTCTCTAGGTGAATTTTGAAGGGGCCGTGATAACTTGTTGTATACAAGAAGTGAAATTGAAAGGGTCCATTTGCTTGTTCCTGCTGCTGAATCAACTCGGCGGCTTTTTCTAAAAATAAATTATCATAGACCCCTACCCAAGTTTTCGGAACATCCGACCCACAAAAGCTGGTGGCGGTCATCACCTGATCAAACCCGCAAGCAGGTGCGAATTGATTGAAATTCCCGTAGGTCACATTGCCGCCGTACCAGTAGGTGGAGTGATACCCTAGTTTTTTTAACTGCCGGGGCAGCGCCGTAGGCAGATTATTTTTCCAAAAGCTTTCTTTTTCGTTGAGTTCCAAACCCGCATCAAAAATCCCACTCATGAGACTGACAATAGAAGGTCTGGAAATAATACCGGCAGAGAGGGCGCTGGTAACTTTTGCCGTATGGGGATCCTCCATTAGCTGCCGGCCGCCACTCACAAGATTCAGACAAGAGAACTGGGGATCAAAAAATTGCTGCAAGTAGCTTTCCCCTACAAAGAGGAAGATATGGGTGGGTTTTGTAATACGTTGGCCCTGCGCCGTACGTTTAAATCCATAGGCAGGATTAGGAAGATCGGAAAAAGAAACTTTTTCTGTAAAAAATGGTTCTATGGCAGCCATATCCTGGGCATCCGTATGCTCATAGGCCGAGTTGAGTTTGTGCTTCCACACTTGTTCTAGGGAAACAAGGTCATCCACCGTAGCCTTGGCAAAGAAAATGTCCTTTTTTACGATGCTGGGGATCGTATCCCATTCTGGTTTGTCATCATGCCAGAACGTTCCCCCATAGCGAAACCAATAAAATGCAGCAATGGCTGCTAAAAAAATAACCAGATTAAAGCTATAACGAAGCAATGGATTTATTAGCTCCGGATACGGGATACTGGGAAGAAGCAATAATTTTTGAATACACAGTGCGCAGATCCAAAGATACGGAAAAATTCCTAAAAGGATCCATAACCCATGATCCTGATTAAAAAAAATATCTACCAGATTATGTTTCTCTGCCTTCATACCCAGTTTCATCGTCTGGTTGTAGATATCGTGAAAATGTTTATAAAAAATCATTTTCCCCATAAACGCACCATAGAGGACCAGCGCATACATGATGCCGCCGAGAAGGCGCAGTGTATCCCCCAGGCTATTCCACGCCGGGAAAAAGGCTCCTGGCAAGCTCAAAAGGATCAGTGGGATTAAGAATACATAGGCATTAAAGTCCATGCCCCACCAGAATCCATAGCGAAAACAGTGGAAGACCACTGTACCTTTTCCTTTTAAGCTGGGGTACGGACAGTAAAATTTAATAAAAAGCAAACGAAAAAGAGCACAAAGTACGGAAAAAAATACAAACAGCTTGGCATTTTGCTGCATGGAGTAAAAAAATGTAGAAAACAACATATCCCCCTTTAATCCCGGTCAAACAAATCCCGTGTATAGACTTTATCTCGTACGGACCGCAGTGCCTCATCCCACCGGTTGGCAAGAATTACATCGCTGATTTTTTTAAACGCATCCAGGTCTCGAATAACCCGGGAACGGAAAAAAGTATCCGCTTGGAGATTCGGCTCATACACCACGACCTCAATTCCCTTGGCTTTGATTCGTTTCATCACACCCTGGATAGCTGACGCTCTGAAATTATCTGAATTGGTTTTCATCGTCAACCGGTATATACCCACAATATCGGGCTGCTTTTGGATAATGGCTTCTGCAATATGATCTTTTCGTGTGCGATTGGCGGCAACAATGGCAGAAATCAGATTCTGTGGTACGTCCTGATAATTGGCCAAGAGTTGCTTGGTATCTTTGGGCAGACAATATCCCCCGTAGCCAAAAGAAGGATTGTTATAAAAATTCCCAATCCGAGGATCCAGGCACACTCCATCAATGATCTCCTGGGTATTAAGGCCTTTCATTTCGGCATAAGTATCCAGCTCATTAAAATATGACACCCGCAGCGCCAGATAGGTATTGGCAAATAATTTCACCGCTTCTGCTTCCGTAAATCCCATGATGCGGGTAGGAATATTTTCCTTAATGGCGCCTTCTTGCAGCAATTTTGCAAATGTTTCTGCCGCCTGTACCAGTTTTACATCCTCCAAATCGGTTCCAACGATAATCCGGCTGGGATAGAGATTGTCATACAAGGCTCTGCTTTCCCGCAAAAATTCCGGACTAAAGAGGATATTTTTGCACCCGATTTTTTCTCGAATGGATTGGGTATACCCCACCGGAATCGTCGATTTAATCACCATAATAGCGTTAGGATTGCAAGTCATAACCAGCTGTATGACGGCTTCCACAGAAGAAGTATCAAAGAAATTTTTCCGTGGATCATAATTGGTGGGAGTGGCTATGATCACAAAATCCGCTGCGCTATAGGCCGATTTTGCATCCAAGGTTGCTGTCAAATCCAGCTTTGTTTCTGCCAGGTATTTTTCTATATAAGTGTCCTGAATAGGAGATTTCTTACTATTTATTAACTCTACTTTTTCCGGTACAATATCCACAGCCGTAACGTGATTATGCTGGGCGAGCAGTGTTGCTAGCGAAAGCCCTACATACCCCGTACCGGCTACTGCAATGTTCATGAATTTGTCCTCCATCGTATCTAGCAATCCGCCATTTACAAATTGATTTACTTTATACTATACCATAAAAAGACGCTTATCAACAATGTTGTGAAAGGGAGTTATGCCAATAGCTTTTCTAAAGGGACAGATAGACAAAATGGACATGAAACAAAAATTGTCTCATGTCCACGCTCATCTTTCCATTTTCTTTTGCGATTATTCCCACTCAATGGTCGCAGGGGGTTTACTGGTGATATCATACACCACCCGGTTCACACCGGGGACTTCGTTAACAATCCGGCGGCTGACAGCATCCAGGACGGCATACGGAATATGGGCCCAATCACTGGTCATGCCATCGGTGGATAACACGGCCCTAAGGGCAATGGTATGGGTATAGGTCCGAAAATCTCCCATCACACCCACGCTGCGGATATTGGGCAGGCAGGCAAAATATTGCCAGATAGTCCGGGCAATACCGGCTTTGGCAATTTCTTCCCGGAAAATGGCATCAGCCTCCCGTACAATCTGCAATTTTTCCGGTGTGACTTCTCCCAGTACCCGAATGGCAAGACCTGGTCCGGGGAAGGGCTGCCGCCATACGAGGTCAGAAGGAATCCCCAGTTCTTCTCCTACGGCACGGACTTCGTCTTTAAACAGTTCCCGCAAGGGTTCAATCAGCGACAAATTCATATTTTCCGGCAGGCCGCCTACATTGTGATGGCTTTTAATGGTAGCACTGGTACCGGTACCGCCGCTTTCCACCACGTCAGGATAAATAGTTCCTTGAACCAGATAGTCCACGTGACCTATCTTTTTACTTTCTTCTTCAAAGACCCGAATAAATTCTTCGCCAATAATCTTCCGTTTCTTTTCCGGATCACTGACGCCTTTGAGTTTGCCAAGGAAACGATCCTGGGCATTAACCCGGATCAGGTTCATATCAAAGTCCTGTTTGAAGACCTTTTCCACCTGATCGCCTTCATCCTTACGCAAAAGGCCATGATCCACAAAAATGCACGTCAATTGCTTGCCCACGGCTTTGTGCACCAAGACAGCTGCCACAGAAGAATCCACGCCGCCGCTCATAGCGCAAATCACATTTTTATCTCCAACTTTTTCCCGGATCTCCTGGATTTTAGTCTGAGCAAAGGAAGACATGGTCCAATCCCCTTTGAGATCGCAGATCGTAAAGAGAAAATTATTGAACATCTGCTTACCAAAGGGAGTGTGCATCACTTCGGGATGGAACTGCACTCCGTAAAACTTCCGCTGTGTATCTGCCATCGCTGCCACCGGACATTCTTCCGTATGGGCAATGACGGTAAAACCTGCGGGAACCTCTGCCACATAGTCCTGATGGCTCATCCAGCAGATGTTATTTTTTTCCAGACCGCTGAAAAGTTGTGTTTCAGGATCCAGGACTACCGAAGTCTTGCCATATTCCCCGCTGCCGGCATGTGTCACCACGCCGCCCAGGGTCTTAGCCATAAACTGGTGTCCATAGCAAATCCCCAGCACAGGGATTCCCAATGCAAAAATTCCTGCATCTACGCTATAGGTATTTTCCGCATAGACACTATTGGGCCCACCGGAGAGAATAATGGCTTTGGGATTCTTGGCCTTGATTTTTTCCAGGGTATAGGTATAAGGGATAATTTCACAGTAAACGCCGCATTCCCGTACCCGTCTGGCAATCAGCTGGCTGTACTGTGCGCCAAAATCAACGACCAGAACAACCTCGTGCTGTAAATTTTCCATAGCAGCCTCCTCTTTGGTCTCTTGTAAACTTTTAAACACTATACCATATTCAAGGAACTTTTTCAATGAAACAGACTTTAATCTTCGGAAACCCAACCGCATTTCTCACAAAGGAGAAAGAATAAACTAGCGAGCATGGCGACCACGGTAGCAAGTCCCATTCCTTTGAGCTGTACCGGCCCTAGCTGCACCGCAGCGCCGGAAAGACCGGAAATCATGGTCACCGCCACGAGGATCAGATTCTTGGGACGGGTGAAATTCACCTTTCTTTCCACCATCATGCGCAGCCCGGAAGCTGCAATAAATCCGAACAATAGAATACAAACGCCTCCCATCACAGGGGTGGGAATCCCGTGGATCAAAGCGGCGATTTTTCCTACAAAGGAAAACAAAATTGCAAACAGTGCGGCCCCGCCAATAACCCAAGTACTATATACCCCCGTCATAGCCATGACACCCATATTTTCCCCGTAGGTGGTGTTGGGTGTGGATCCTACAAGACCGGACAGGACATTGGAAATCCCATCGGCAATAAGAGAACGGTGCAGCCCTGGGTCCTTAATCAGATCCCTTCCTACAATATCGCTGGTTACAAACAAATGCCCCAGATGCTCAGCCAGCACCACAAAAAGTGCCGGGAAAATCATTAAAATCGCTGACAAATGAAAACGGGGCTGATAAAACGTGGGCACGGAAAACCAGGCGGCACTTTCCACGGCAGAAAAGTCCACAACCCCCATACAGGCGCTGATGCCATAGCCGCTGACCACCCCAATTAAGATGGGGATGATCCCGATGAAGCCTCGGCCCAGTACATTAGCCAAAATTGTAATAAGAAGCGTCGCAAGAGAGATGCATATAGCCTGCTGATTGGTCATGTCTTTTACAGGTTCCATAAAGCCCGCCATATTCATGGCAAGCGGCGCCAGTTCCAGGCCGATAATGGCCACAATAGAGCCCATGGCAGCAGGGGGAAAGAGTTTGTCAATCCAGCGTGTGCCAATCTTGGAAACCACAAGACCAATCAAGATAAAGCACAAGCCAAAGGCAATGAAACCACCCTGGGCATCCCCATAAGTCATGCCCGGCGTAGCACAAACGGCGAGCACCGGTGAAATAAAGGCAAAACTGGAACCCAGATAGGCCGGTAGCCGCCATTTGCAAATGGTAAGATAGAGCAACGTTCCTACCCCATTCATAAAAAGTGCCGTTGCTGGATCTACATGCAGCAAAAACGGCACCAGTACCGTAGAACCGAACATAGCAAACAGATGCTGCAAGCTTAGTGGAATCGTTTGCAAAACAGGTAATTTTTCTTCTACGTGGATGATACGTCGATTGTCCATAGCAGGGCTCCTTACTTGATACGCAATTAAAATTTGTCGTCTCTATTCTACCATAAAACGGCATAAAAAAAGATGGACAATTGTCCATCATAAATATTTCAATGGTGCCGGGGACCGGAATCGAACCGGTACGGAGATCGCTCTCCGAGGGATTTTAAGTCCCTTGCGTCTGCCAGTTCCGCCACCTCGGCATAAGCAAGAAATTGGAGGCGACGCCCAGAATCGAACTGGGGATAAAGGTTTTGCAGACCTCTGCCTTACCGCTTGGCTACGTCGCCATAAAAAATGGAGCGGAAAACGAGATTCGAACTCGCGACCCCCACCTTGGCAAGGTGATGCTCTACCACTGAGCTACTTCCGCAAGTAAATGGTGCCTCAGCGCAGAATCGAACTGCGGACACAAGGATTTTCAGTCCTTTGCTCTACCAACTGAGCTACCGAGGCGTTTGGCGACCCAGGACGGACTTGAACCGACGATCTCCGCCGTGACAGGGCGGCATTCTAAACCAACTGAACTACTGGGCCAATACGCGGCGCGCAGCGGCGCCGACTTACATAGTATACGATAGAAGAACTGGATCCGTCAAGTATTTTTTCAGGCCATTTCCTTACGTACTACTTCTGCAATGGCTTCACAGATCGTATCCAGTTCGGCTTGGTTAGGCCCTTGTGCCATAATCCGAATAAGGGGTTCGGTCCCGCTGGCCCGCACCAAAACCTGCCCGTCCTCGCCGAGTTTTTTGGTATAGGTTTGGATCACATCTTGGATGGCAGGATTTTCTTCCCAGCCATTCTTGTCTTTAACCCGGACATTTAAAAGCACCTGGGGATATTTCACCATCAAGTTCCCCAATTGGGACAAGGTGCGATTATGCCGTACCAAGGTTCCCAGCAGTTTAACGGCCGTCATCATGCCATCGCCGGTACGCACCAGATCTCCAAAAATAATATGTCCGCTTTGCTCTCCGCCCAGCTTGTAATCGTTGCGCAGCATCTCTTCCAGCACATACCGGTCTCCTACAGCGGTTTTGACCGTATGCCCTCCATGCTCTCGCATGGCTTTGTGCAGACCTACATTGCTCATTACCGTGGTGACCAGCATATTGTCCTTCAGTTTGCCCTGCCGCATCAGTTCTAGAGCGCAGATGAGCATAATCTGGTCCCCGTCCAGCACTTGTCCGTTTTCATCCACGGCCAAACAGCGATCGGCATCCCCATCGTTAGCAATCCCGCAGTCGGCGCCCACTTCCACCACTTTTTTCTGAAGCGCTTCCAGATGGGTAGACCCACAGCCATTATTAATATTGATGCCATTGGGTTCATAGAAAATGGGAATGACATGGGCGCCTAAATGTCGGAGAATGGAAGGCGCAATATCACTATTGGCGCCATTAGCGCAGTCCATCACCACCGTAAGGCCGTTTAGTTCTACGTCCGCACTATCCACCACGTGCTGCACATACAAAGCGCCCATATCCGTTTCCCGGATGACCCGTCCCAAATTGCTCCCCACACGGGTTTTCGTATAGTCAATGGGTTGCTTCACCAGCGCTTCAATTTCATCTTCCACAGCATCAGGCAGCTTGTACCCGGTGCGGGCAAAAAATTTAATGCCGTTATCCTCAAAGGGATTATGGGAAGCAGAAATCACAACGCCAGCATTGGCTTGCAGCGCTTCCGTCAAATAGGAAACGGCCGGTGTTGGAATTACGCCCAAAAGGTGCGCATTACCGCCTGCTGAGCAAATCCCCGCGGCCAGTGCGGCTTCCAGCATGGTCCCGGACAGTCTGGTATCACGTCCAATCAAGATCTTGGGCGTTTTCACTTCCCGTCCAAAGTACAGGGCGGCTGCCCTGCCCAATTTATAGGCTAACTCTGCGTTAAGCACCGGCCCATTGGCCACACCACGGACACCATCCGTTCCAAACATTCGCGCCATGAGAACCCTCCAACTTGTAAGATTTATGCTATTATTTTTCCGTTTCTACTTTACGACCCGCCATTTCCACCAGCATTTCACCCGGTGTAATATTATGGTAGGCTAACAGTACTAAGCAATGATACCATAAATCCCCCATCTCGTAAACCACCCCGTCAGCATCGCTATTTTTAGACGCAAGCAGTGTCTTGGTCACGTTTTGTCCCAATTTGGTGAGAAGCCCATCCTGGCTTCCGGCGGGCAATTGTTTTTTTCCATCATTTCCAGTTTCCTGCTTTTTGATCTGGCGATACAGGGCATCCATCACTTGGGGCAAATCCTGCTGCGCTACAGGCAAACTCTCCCCGCTGGCACTATTCCACAGGGGATTGAAAAAGCAGGAGTAGCGCCCCGTATGGCAGGCCGCTCCCGTCTGCTCCGCTTTAATAAGGAGGGTATCTCCATCACAGTCATAGGTAATGCTCAAAACTTTTTGAAAATGTCCGCTGGTAGCACCCTTGTTCCACAGTTCCTGCCGGCTTCGGCTCCAAAACCAGGTATAACCAGTTTCTACCGTGCGCTGCAGGCTCTCCCGGTTCATATAGGCCAGCATCAGCACCTGATCCGTTCTGCAATCCTGCACAATGGCGGGGATGAGTCCTTTCTCATCAAATTTCAATTGGCTATAATCGATTTTCATAGACGCACTTCCACGCCCCTTTCTTGCAAATATTCCTTGACCTGCCGTATGGTAAATGTACCATAGTGAAATACCGAGGCCGCCAGGGCTGCATCGGCTTTGCCAACGGTCAGAACTTCATAAAAATCCTCCAGTTTACCGGCACCGCCGGAGGCGATCACTGGCACAGGCACCGCTTCTGCCACCGCTCGTGTCAAAGGAATGTCAAACCCGTCTTTCGTACCGTCTGCATCCATACTGGTTAAAAGAATTTCCCCTGCCCCCAGAGATACGGCCTTTTTAATCCATTCCAGCGCATCCATTCCAGTAGGCGTATGGCCCCCATGGATATACACTTCCCAGGAATTTTCGCCCCGGCGCTTGGCATCTACAGCCAGCACCATACACTGGTTGCCAAACGCTTCTGCTCCCGCACGCAAAAGATCTGGATTTTTCACCGCCGCAGAATTCAGGCTGGTCTTATCAGCCCCCGCCAACAACACAGCACGCATATCTTCAATAGAAGTGATACCACCACCCACGGTTAAGGGCATAAACACTTCCCGGGCTGTTTTCTCTATGGTTTTCACCATAGATTTGCGTTTTTCCAAAGAAGCGGTAATATCCAGGAAAACCAGTTCGTCCGCCTGGTCTTTTTCATACAGGGAAGCGAGTTCCACCGGATCCCCGGCATCCCGCAGCTGCACAAAATTGGTGCCTTTAACCACCCGTCCCTCTTTTACGTCCAGGCAAGGTATGATTCGTTTAGTCAGCATCCCGCAACCTCCTTGGCTAGCTGCACCGCTTCTGCAAGTGCTATGGCTCCCGTATAGAGTGCCTTGCCGATAATGCAGCCTTCCACGCCATAAGGCTCTGCTTTTTTGATGGCTTTCAGGTCTTCCACCCCCGCTACGCCACCGCTTGCCGTCACAGGAATCCCTGCGGCCTTAGCCACGGCAATTGTTTCTACCACATTAACCCCGGTAAGCGTTCCGTCCCGGGCAATGTCCGTATAAATAATGCGGGCTACGCCGGCTTTTGCCATGGCATTTGCCAAATCTGTAACTGCCATTTGCCCACTTTTTTTCCAGCCTTCCACGGCGACAATACCGTTTTTGGCATCAATCCCCGCCACAATTCTCCCTGGATATTGACAGGCCACTTCTTTTACAAACTCAGGATCTTTAACCGCTATACTGCCCAAAATCACTTGGTGCAATCCCAATGCGAAAAGCTGCTCCACCTGTTCCATGGTTCGAATGCCGCCGCCCAGTTCCACGGGGATCGTGCTATTTTGCAAGATGGCCTTGATGGCCGGGAGATTTTTGCTTTTCCCGGCAAGGGCTCCGTCCAAATCCACCACATGAATGGCATCTGCTCCGCCGCTGGATCATGCCCGGGCCATAGCCCCTGGATCATCACTATACACCGTTTCTTTTGCAAAATCGCCTTTTATAAGGCGGACGCATCGCCCCTCTCGCAGGTCAATGGCCGGATAGATATTCATGGTACCCACTCCTTAAACGCTTTTAGCATGGCAAGCCCCACCGCAGACGATTTTTCCGGATGGAACTGAAATCCCTGTACGCTGCCTTTGCCCACACTGGCGGTAATCGTCGTGCCATAGTCACAAACGCTGGTCACAAGGCTTTGGTCCTGGGGCAGCGCATGATAGCTGTGTACAAAATATACGTATTTGCCATCAGCGTCTTGTAGCAAAGGGGACAGGGTTTTTGTATGGAGTGCGTTCCACCCCATATGGGGAATTTTGTAGGGCGTAGTGATCTTTTTTACCTGCCCTTTAAAATATCCCAGTCCCTGTACGCCCGGGGATTCTTCGCTGCTTTCAAAAAGGAGCTGCAGACCCAGGCAAATGCCCAGAAACGGTTTGCCACTGTAAAGGGCTTCCTGTACCACTGGTTCCAGGCCTTTGCCGCGCAGCGTTTCCATACAATCTCCAAAAGCGCCCACGCCGGGCAAAATCACGCGCGGCGCTGCGGCAATCACCTGAGGATCTGCTGAAATAAGAGGCGTAGCGCCCACTTTCAAAAGGCCGTTATACACCGAATGAAGGTTGCCCCTGCCGTAATCGATGATCACAATGGTATCACCATCCATCACAGGGCCCCCTTGCTGCTCATGACCCCGTGTACCCGTGGGTCTTTTGCCACCGCAATGGCGATCGCCCGGGCCACGCCTTTAAAAATTGCTTCCAGCATATGGTGGACATTGTTGCCATATAGTAAATTCACATGGAGCGTCAGGCCACTTTCCATAGCTAACGCCCGGAAAAATTCCTCGGCCATTTCCACATCCATTACGCCCAGGCGTACCTTGGGAATTTCCGCGTGCCACACCAAAAAAGGCCGGCCGGAAAAATCTAACGCAATTTGTGCCAACGCTTCATCCATGGGGAGCAGATAGCTGCCATAGCGGTGAATTCCCGCTTTATCTCCCAAAGCCTGCCGCAGTGCTTTGCCCAAAGCAAGGCCCACGTCTTCAATCGTGTGATGGGAGTCCACTTCCAGATCCCCTTTGGCCTTGACGCTAAGATCCATAAAAGAGTGCACTGCCAAAAGAGTCAGCATGTGGTCAAAAAAGCCGATCCCCGTAGCAATCTCCGCCTTGCCCGTACCATCCAAATTGACCCGGACGGATACCTGGGTTTCTTTGGTATTGCGTTCCTCAAATCCTTCCCGCATGATGCTATTTCCCCCTTTTACAGTACACTGCAGATACCTGCTATAATCTGTGCGTTTTCTTCATCCGTCCCCACGGTGATACGCAGCGCCCCTGGAAGCTGGGGGTGCTGGGAAAAGTCCCGCACCAAGATTTTTTTCTGCAAAAGCGCGTGAAACAAATAGCTGCCCGCTGCTTTGGCTTTTTCTTCTTGCGCAAGACCATTTGCCCCTGCTTTTGCACCTAGGTTGTCCAGCACCGCACCTTGTGGCTGCACCAAAAGAAAATTGGTAGCACTTGGCATCACAGCAAAGCCCAGCTTTTGCAACTGTTCCGCCAGGTACTTGCGGCCCTTTACCACAGCCCGCACCCGTCCCTGCAAAACACTAGGGAGCTGGAACAACGTTTCCGCTGCCATAATGGAAAACCCATTGACCGTATAGGGCAACAGTACTTTTTTCAGCACTTGCATTACGTTAGGACTCCCTACCCCATATCCAATACGGAGATTGGCTAGGCCATAGGCCTTGGAAAAAGTTTTGAGTACCAGCAAATTGTCCACTTGGTTTACTAAAGGAAGGGTAGAAATTTCTTCCATGGGGCCCTCTTCCACCGCAAAATCCATATACGCCTCATCCATCACCACCGGACAATCCACCTGCCGAATGATTTTTTCCATGGCATCCTTGCCTGTAAAAGTGCCCGTAGGGTTATTGGGATTGCAGATGATTAAAAGGGAAGGCTGCTGTGCTTTGCAAAAGGCAATCACCTCATCCGGGTCTACCAGCCCCTCTTTTGTCAAGGAAAAACAAGCCGCTTCACTGTCTGCCAGGATGGCATAGGTCTGGTACATGGAAAAAGACGGAACGGGAACCGCAATTTTCCGTCCCTTGCCCCCAAAGGCATAGCAGACTTTTTCCAACAGTTCACTGGACCCATTGCCTATCACCACCTGTTCCGGAGTGATGCCTAGGGTTTCCCCGATCGCTGCACACAAATCTTCTCCGTGCATGGAGGGGTAGCGGTTAAAAGCATGATCCGTCACCTGGCTTTGCAGCGCATGCATCACTTCCGGCGGCTGGTTCCAATTGGTTTCATTGGCATTGACAATAATATTCGCATCCGGTACGGTTTCTACCTGATAGTCTTCAATCCGGGAAAGTGTATCCCGGGCAAGTATACGGCTCATTTCTCTACCCCCTTGTTGTCTTTTGCTACGGCGTTTCTTCCTTAAGGACTTTCTGCAAATCACGCACCAGTTTTTTGATGCGGTCATACTGCATTTTAAAGCTGACTTTGTTGGCAATCAGCCGGGCCGTACTCGGATAAACCGTGGCAATCTCCTTTAGCTTGTTTTCCCGGATCGTCCGCCCGGTCTGCACGATATCCACAATGGATTCGCTCAGTCCTACGATGGGGGCTAGTTCAATGGATCCATTGAGTTTGACGATTTCCATCTGCATGCCCAGCTGCTCAAAAAAACGGGAGGCAGAATGGGGATATTTGGTGGCTACCCGAGTATGGGCATAGTCGGTGATTTTAGGTAAAGCCTTGGCTTCTGGCACCGCCATCATCAAATGACAGGCACCATAGCCCATATCCAATAGTTCATACACGTCCTTATTTTCTTCGTTCAGTACATCCTTTCCGATGATACCGATATCCGCGGCACCATATTCCACATAGGTGGGTAGATCCATGGTCTTGACAATGATAAATTTTACCTTGGTGTCCTCATTGGCAATGACCAGCTTCCGAGAATCTTCCACCACATTTTCCGCCGCATAGCCGACTTTGGCCAAAAGTTCCACCGATTGGGCAAACAATTTTCCTTTGGGCAGTGCGATTGTTAAATACTCCATTCTCCCCGGCCCCCTATCCTACGTAGGTAACGGCTTCACAGCGGCTATCCCGGCAGGCTTTCGCAGCCTCCTCCGGTGTCATGGCACTGGTCGCTACTTTTACGCTCTTACCACGGCTGCGCAGTTCCATGGCTTTTTTCACTGCCTCATCCTGAAGTCCCGGAGCCCACGCAATAAAAATATCCCACGTAGACGTATCGCTCCAGCGCCCTTCCCGGCGCAGCGACAGAATAATCCGGTCAATCCCCATGGCAAACCCGGTAGCGGGAGCCGGAGCGCCAAAAGCTTCCATCATATGGTCATAGCGCCCCCCGCCGCAAATATTAAATCCCACCTGGGGTGCATAGGCCTCAAAAACCATCCCGGTATAATAATTAAAATTGCGGATCAGGGACAAATCAAAGGACAAATACTCTGCCACCCCGTAGGCATCCGCCAAGCGGTAAATATCCTTCAGATTTTTCAGCGCTTTTTGACATGTCTCGCTTTTAATCCGTTTGCCCAGGCGTCCCAGGATTTCTACGCCGCCCTGGAGGTATAATAGTTCCCGAAAAAGGGGTTGCATCGGTGCTGGGATAAAGCGATCCGCCGCGTCTTCCAGACCCACTGCGTTGTGGGTCAAAATCATCTGCCGGACAAATTCTTCTTTGTCACCGCTAAGGCCTGCTTCCCGCAAAAGCCCTGCCACAAAGCCGCTATGCCCTACGCTGATGATAAAGTTTTTGAGTCCTGCAGCCTTTAAGCTTTCCACCGCAAGCGCCAACACTTCGGCATCCGCCATAGGGGAAGCCGCCCCGATGAGTTCAATCCCTGCCTGGGAAAATTCATTCTGCCGCCCGGCTTGTGTTTCCTCATGCCGGAATACGTTGGCAATATAAAACAGCCGCTTGATGCTCTTGTCGTCCCGCAACCGGGTCGCCACCATCCGTGCCAGCGGCGTTGTCATTTCACTGCGCAGCATTAGCGTTCGGTTATCCAGCCCGATAAACTGCATGCTTTCGCTGGTAATCCCCGCGCCACTTAGGGCAAAGGTATCCGCATACTCAAAGGTGGGCGTAATCGCTTCATCATACCCCCAGGACAAAAAATTCTGGGCAATTTTATCTTCAATGACTCTTTTGGTCCGGGCCTCCCCCGGTAAATAGTCTTTGGTTCCATACGGGAGCCGCAGTACCTGATTATTCATCCGTTTGTTCTCCTCCTCGTTCTTTCAGGCGAGGGATCATAGCCTGATAGCCACCCGCCCCGTAGTGCAAGCATCGATTCACCCTGGACACGGTAGTACTGCTGGCGCCCGTATCCTTGACAATCTTGGCATAGTTCTGGCCACCGTGAAGACGCACCGCTACTTCCAGCCGTTGACTCAAGGATTTCAGCTCTGTGGGGGTACAAATATCATCCAGAAAAGCCCGGGCTTCCTCACAAGTTTTTAATAACGTCAAAGCCTTTGCCAACCTGTCAAGTTCCCGACCGTTTAATCCTTCCTGCATCGTATGGCTCCTTTCCTCTTTACAGCAGTTTATTTCGTGAAGTTGTGGTATTACTTTACTACGATGAAGTGGAAAAGTCAATTTTTTTCTTTTTCCCAAAAATGATTGACAACATCAGGTTCATACAGTATGATTAGTGTCACACGGATTTCATCCAGAGTAACGGAGGGACTGGCCCTATGATGTTACGGCAACCATCCCTGTCTGCTAGGGAACGGTGCTAAGTCCAACAGGATCGGTCCTGAAAGATGAAAGTGAGAAAATACCCTATTTCCTCTTCAGAACCGAAGAGGAATTTTTTTATGGAATTTATTTTCGGAGGTGACCACCATGATAGAATTGCAGCATATCGACAAAGTCTATCATACCGCTACGGGCGATTTACACGCCCTGAAAGATATCAATGTATCCATTTCTGAAGGGGAAATTTTTGGTATCATCGGGCTGTCCGGTGCCGGCAAAAGCACCCTGGTACGGTGCATCAACCGGCTGGAAGAACCCACCAGCGGCAAAGTATTCGTAAATGGTGAAGAAATTACAGCCATGAATGAAGAGCAGCTACGCAAAGCCCGGCAGAATATTGGTATGATTTTTCAGCATTTTAACCTGCTCTCCAGCCGGACGGTGTATGACAACATTGCATTCCCCCTGGAGATCCAGGGCATGGACAAAGCTGCTATCAAAAAGAAAGTAGAACCCCTGCTGGATCTGGTAGGACTCACAGACCGTGCGGATCATTATCCCTCCCAGCTTTCCGGCGGACAAAAACAGCGGGTTGGCATTGCCCGGGCACTGGCCAGCAATCCAAAAGTTCTCCTCAGCGATGAAGCCACTTCTGCGCTGGACCCCCAGACCACGGAATCCATACTCTCCTTGCTGCGGGATATCAACAAACGCCTGCACATTACCATCGTCATGATCACCCACCAGATGAACGTGGTAAAAGAAATTTGTGACCATGTTGCCGTCATTGAAAACGGAGAAATCATTGAGCAAGGCACCATGGTGGATCTATTTACCAATCCCCAAAAACGCACTACCAAGGAATTTGTAGCCAGCGTACAGCACAATGACCTGCCAGAGATTGTAAAAAAGCTGTCCATTCACGACACCTATACCCCTGGGGACAAAGTGCTGCTGCAATTGTCCTTTGTGGGAGAAAGTGCCGGAGAGCCGCTGATGACGGTACTTATCAAAAACTATGACGTGAGCGTCAATATTATTTCCGCCAACATGGAAGAACTGCAGGGCACGGCCTTTGGCACCCTGCTCATTGAACTGGAAGGAGCCCAGGAGCATTTGAAAGAGGCACTGGACTATGTACACGAAAAACAAGTGAAAGACGAGGTGATTGGGTATGTCTCCTAATATGATGCATCTGTTAGTCAAAGCGCTGGGAGAAACCATCTACATGGTAGCCCTCTCCGCTCTCATTGCAACGGCCTGTGGGATCCCTCTGGGGGTGATCTTGACCATCACCGGCAAGGGACACATCAAAGAAAATGCCGCCTTGCACAAAACCTTAGGTTCTCTGGTGAACGCCCTTCGCTCCGTGCCGTTTATCATTCTGATGGTAGCCATTATTCCCCTGACCCGTCTGGTGGTTGGGTCCTCCATCGGCACCACGGCTGCTATCGTGCCGCTAACCATTTCCTGTACACCATTTATTTCCCGGATTATTGAATCTTCTCTTTTGGAGGTGGATCCGGGCGTTATTGAAGCGGCCCAATCCATGGGCGCCAGCGCTGGACAAATCATTTGGAAAGTGCTTTTGCCAGAAGCCATGCATTCCATCGTGCTGGGAATTACCCTTGCCATCATCAGTTTGATTGGTTCTTCTGCCATGGCCGGTGCTTTAGGAGGCGGCGGCTTAGGAGATTTGGCCATTCGGTACGGGTATCAGCGATTCCAGGCCGATACCATGATTGCCACGGTTATCGTCCTGATTGTCCTGGTGCAATTGGTGCAGACCATTGGCAACAAGATTTCTGCCCACCTGAACAAAAATAAAATTAAATAACAACTCTACTTACAAAAAATAGGCGGTTTTAACCGCCTATTTTTTGTGCCTGTTTTTCTTAAGCCTTTTTCATGGTGGCCAGTTGACGCAGGATATCGTCAATCTGGGTTTGCTGCTGCCGCACCTGGGCTTTTAATTCCTGATTTTCCTTTTGCTGGGTTTCCAGCTGGGCCTTCTGGTCCGCAATCACGCTGGTAAGTGCCGCTTTGGAGTAGCCTGCGTACGGACTGGATTTCCCCAGCTTCAGCGTAACACCCACATTCAGCATATTTTCTCCGCCACCCATGCTGCCACCTACAGAGAACATGGTTTTAGCATCCGGACGATAAAAGGCACCGATCGCCATAGCGTTGGCACTGCGATAGTGACCGTAGCCGGCGGCAAAGTCCCATTTGTCATCCGGGTCAAAATCCTGAGGATGCAGCGCTGCCAGCGCTGCTGCCCCGGCGCCTACCCGGTCCACGCGGCTATCCAGTTGGTCAATATCCCGTCCCAATTCTCCTATGCGTTGCTGCGTTTCATAGAGTTGTCCGCCACTTACTACGTCTTTGGATCCTGGCGCCACGCTCCCATCGGCGATGTTTGTGATGGTAGTACCGCCCATATCCATACCCTTTTTATCAATGGTGACCGTATCTCCCACCGTAATCTTTTGGGTGTTCACGGTTTGCGTATGCACCGTCTGGGCATTGACCGTGGTGGCTTCCACAGTATCTCCCTGAATGGTGGTAGCCGTTACAGAAGAAAGTCCGGTCAACTCTTTGCTGAGTTTGACACGCAGCGTATTTGCACCGTCAGAAACAACGCCGATATTATTCTCAGACAGCTTTGCAGGATCACTGATGCCGCCCTTAATATTCACGTTGCTGTTGAGTTTGAGTTGCAGCTGGTCGCCGCTATCCCCGCTGTATTGCATCCCATCATCCAAACTGGCGGATTGATGCTCTTTCCCGTCAGCATCCTTATAAACAATCCGGGTAATGCCATCTTTCCCATCCACCCCTGGGGCACCGTCTTTAACGGAAATATTGGAGGGGGTAGGAGTCGGCGTGTCGCCTCCCCCGTTCTGAATCATGCTGGCAACCGCTTTTAACTGGGCCACGTTCACCGCATCCGTGTCTTCCGTGCCGGCGGCAAGGCCTGTGATCTGGCGAGTTACACCGGTGCTTACCGCCCCTACGGCAATCGCATTGGAGGTAGATTTCCAGGTAGCCGTAGTCTCCGTGCTGTTGCTACGGGTCACAGGATTGTACCCTGCTTTGCCTGCGGCCGTATTGGCCACAGACCCTGTACCCAGCGCCACACTGTCTGCCAGCGTTGCTTCCGCATTTTGTCCTAATGCCACGGCGTTAGTAGCATCATCACCGGTAATGCCGCCTGCTAGTGCAGCGCTGTTACCGCCATTGGCACGGGCATAACTCCCCTGGGCCAGCGCATAATTGCCCTTAGCCTCGGAATAGTAGCCTGCCGCAACTGCAGCTTCTCCACTGCTCAGTGTATTATTTCCCATAGCCACAGATTCCCGATTAGTTGCTTTAGTAAAGAGACCCATAGTTATGGAAGAAAATCCGGATGCTTCCGTTCCACCGCCTGTAGCGGTCGATTGACCTCCAGAAGCTATATTGCCTCCTCCCATGGCCACAGAACCTATGCCTGTGGCCTGTGTCTGTATACCAAAAGCAGTAGAACTATCTCCGGAAGCTTCGGTATAATACCCGAAAGCAGTAGAAGTTTGACCGCTCGCCTTTGTAAAATAGCCCATGGCAGTGGCATCCATATGACTTGCTTCAGTATTATTCCCCAGTGCCGTAGCACCCCATTCTGTTGCTTTTACATAATATCCTATTGCCGTAGAACTTAACGCACTTGCTACAGCACTATCTCCCAATGCTATTGAATGAGCACCTGTTGCTTTGGAATTTACTCCCATAGCAATTGAATTGTCAGATGCTTCCACTCCATTTCCTATGGCTATAGCATACAATCCCGTTGCTTTAGGGGCAGCCTTAAAACCCGATTCATTACCTTGAGGAAACAACTTGGATCCTTCTGTGCCAATAGCGATAGAGCCATAACCAGTAGCCTCAGATTTATATCCAATGGCAATAGAACCGGTTGTATGGTCCAATCCCCTGGTAGTTGTAGCATTAGCTGTACCACCACCGATAGCAATAGAATGAGCCGTATCGGCACTACTACCTGAACCAATGGCAATGGCATCCTGGCCTTTGGCCCCATTATTGCTATAATTACTACTGTCAGATTGATCCGTGCTGTTGATGCTGACATAGTGGCTGCCGTCCGTGGCAAACGCTACACCTGTTTCCCCCCGATGGACAAAAGCAGAGACAAAGTCAGTGCGGTTACAATAGAATGCCTGCCGCCAGAAGCTTTACTGGCCCCTTTAGCCAATTCTGACACCACCACATAACACTCCTTGACCTTGTTCCAGATCACTTTGTACACCTTATTCAATCGGATTCCCCCTTATACGCATCCCGGAGCCGTCCTTTCTCCGCTCCGAGATAATTAAAATACTTTTTACTCATTATAATCCTGTTCTCCTACTTTTTCCAGATTCTTTATAGAAAACTATCATTATTAGGATTGCAATAAGTATTATATGTGCCATTTTTAGCATTTACTTGATTTTTACTGTATGTGATAAGCTAAAAATACCCAAAATCATCATTAAAAATCCCCATTT
>DXYB01000031.1 GCA_019416065.1 Acidaminococcus sp.
ATGTCCACCAGAAAAGGATGAATTTGGGGTCCTCCCCAACATTTGACAAAGAACCATAGAAAAGCCCCGTGCATAATAGAATTCCCGCCACCAAGTATCCCCAAAACACCTCGTTTAACTCCCGTATCAGTTCCATAGTGTTCCTCCCCGTACAGATTCATTAGGATTGTGCCAATAGCTTTCCGGAAACCTCTCTTTGGTTTTATTATAGTTTTTTCTGAAAAATCAAGATATCATCTTCTGTTGGCAAAATATCAATTTATTGCTCAGTTTTGGCAGCACTGCCACAAGGCTAACAGAGTTCATGTAGATGAAGTGCACACTAATAGAGCGAGAGAAATCTATCGACAGAGGTTTCTCTCGCTCTATATTTGTGTTCTATTTTCTTATCAATACCGCGTAAGGAATGTTTTAAAAAAGCTCACGCTAGAGGCGATGGCATCGGCAGGAATTTTTTCATTTACCTGATGGGCCTGGCCCCAACGAGCATCTTTCTTGTATCCACTAAAGAGCATCACATTGTCTGCTATGCGCTTGTAGTAATGACTATCCGTTCCTCCCAGCATCAAAAAGGGTACCCCATGGAGGTGTTCTCCATATTGCTCCTTGAGTATGCTCTCTGCCAGCGTGACGCCTCTACTATTGGGGTCGGATGCCGGCAACGGATCTTTCCCAGACACATGGCGGATTTGCACACCTTCCGGTAAGAATTGTTTAAAATACTCCATACAGGAGGCCACCGTATCCCCCTGTAAAACCCGCACGCTCATTTGAGCGGCAGCCCGGCTAGGCAGTACATTGGGCTGCTGACTGGCGCTAGCCATGGTAAACGCAATCGTGGTATGGAGTAGTGCGTCCAGCTCCGGATCCTGCTGTGCCAAGTTACAAATGGCATCCCAGTGTTTTTCCGGATCGGCGTAATATTCTGCTACCTTACCTTCTTTTAAAGGTGCCGTAGCTTCTAGCTGTGCTTTTGCAAGCGGCGTCAAACGATAAGGGAAAGGATGGGTCTCTATGGCAACAATAGCTTTTGCCACAGCGCCTAACGCGGTTCCTTTTCCCGGCTTGCTGGAATGGCCACCCGGGGAATTTTGGTAGATTTCATAGTTCACAGGGGATTTTTCCGCTAGACCCATACGGGCTGCCAGGAATGCCCCTTCCGGGACAACACTGCCACCTTCGTCAATCACAAGGCCTAAATGGACCCTTTTTTGCTCCAGGTTGCGGACCAGTTTTTCGGCGCCGTCCACATCGTTTTCCAGATACACTTCTTCACTGTAGCCAAAAGACAAGTAGAGATCATACTCCGGGCGCCAGCCTTCTTGCAGCAGGGCTTCTACCGCTTCCAGTTCTGCCAAAAGCAGGTGTTTGCAGTCCGTCGTACCGCGGCCACAGACACAGTCATCAAGCAGCGCTCCACCAAACGGGGAAAACGCCCACTGTGTAGTGTTCCCTGTCTCCACCACATCCTGGTGAGCCATAAGCAGGAGCGGTTTTTTCTCGTTTTTAGAGCCTTTCAAATACAACTGCAAGCCAGCCTGTCCCACATGTTCTACCTGCATTTCCCGAAAAACGGTAGGATAAAAAGATTGGAGGAGTTTCTGTTGCTTTTTAAATTCCTGCCAGTTGACCTTCTGTACATCTGCATTGGAAACCGTCGCACACCGCACAAGCTGCTGCAAATGATCGGCATAGCGTAAATCAACTTTTGTCAATGTCATAAAAAGGTTCCTGCCTCCTTAAAATGCGGGTTCCAAATCCCCTTTGCATTCTTTGAGGATATAGTCTTTTACCGGTTGGCTTTGGAAAATTTGTACAAATTTTTTATAGGTAGGATTGTCCTTGTCTTCTGCCCGGGCAGCGATGATATTGACATAAGGACTGGTATTGTCTTCTTTAGCGATCGCAAGATCCTGTGCCAAGCCAGCAGAATGGGCATACCCTGCATTGATAACAGAGGCAGTGGTATCGTCCAGGCTCCTGGGCAGCTGCGCGGCTTCCAGTTCCACCAATTTAATCTGGTTAGGGTTATCGGTCACGTCATTAACCGTCAGATCCGTCGGTTTCACGTTGGGATTGACTTTAAACAGGCCCAGCTTGCTAAGCATCAGGATGGCACGTCCCCCATTGGACGGATCATTAGGAATGGCGATGGTCGCACCCGGTTGGATTGCTTTGACATCTTTGATTTTAGTAGAATACAGGCGCAGCGGTGCCAAATAAGTTTTCCCAATGCTTACCAGGTTGGTGCCATTCTTTTTGTTGTATGCCATCAGGAATGGTTCGTGCTGATAGGAATTCAGATCAATCTCTTTTTGTGCCAGTGCTGTATCCGGCGTCACATAGTCAGAAAATGTTTTGATTTCCACGGTGAGCCCTTGTTTTGCCGCTTCCGCCTTGACCACTTCCATGACCTTTTCAGAATACCCAGGCGTAATTCCCACGGTAATGCTCTTTTTCTCTGCTGCTTCTTCTTTTTTCTCATTTCCGCATCCGCCTAAAAGACTTGCCACGGCTAAAACGGTTACGGCTCCTGCAATCACTTTACGCCAATTCATTTCTTATCCATCCTTTCTTTTCTAAAACAAGTTTGATTCTACGTGTGTTACCCTAGGTATGTCAAGAAAATCCCCTATTTCCTATGGAAAAAGGGGATTGTTGTATGAAACTGTTACGTTTTTAGCACCTTACATTTTTTTATGGGCCCGACGAGCAATGACATCCATCTGTTGTTCCCGAGTCAGGTCAATGAATTTCACGGCGTAACCGGATACCCGGATGGTGAAATTAGCGTATTCGGGTTTTTCCGGATGTTCCATAGCATCCACGAGTTTATCCACCCCGAATACGTTCACATTCAGGTGATGTGCCCCCTGATCAAAGTATCCATCCAAAACCCGCACCAATGTTGCTTTTTGTTCACCCGTGGTATGCCCCAACGTTTCTGGAGCAATGGTCTGGGTATTGGAAATACCGTCCAGCGAATATTCATAGGGCAGTTTTGCCACAGAATTCAGGGAAGCCAGCAGGCCGCTTTCTTCTGCGCCATAGGCAGGGTTTGCGCCTGGTGCAAACGGCGTATAGGCCTTGCGGCCATCGGGCATGGCACCGGTAGCCCCCCCATACACCACATTGCTGGTGATGGTCAAAATAGAAGTGGTTGCTTCGGAATTGCGATAGGTCTTGTTCTTGCGGAGTTTGGTCATGAAGGTTTTCAGCAGCCATACCGCAATTTCATCCGCCCGGGCATCGTCATTGCCATAGCGGGGGAAATCCCCATCAATCTTATAATCCACAGCCAGTCCAGAAGCATCACGAATTACACTGACCTTAGCATATTTAATAGCGGACAAAGAGTCTACCACATGGGAGAACCCAGCAATACCGGTAGCAAAGGTACGGCGCACATCCGTATCAATCAGCGCCATTTCTGCCGCTTCATAATAATACTTGTCATGCATGTACTGGATCAAGTTCAAAATGTTGACGTACAAACCGGCCAGCCAGTCCATCATAAGATCAAACTTGTGCATCACTTCGCCATACTCCAGTATATCGGATGTAATGGGGGCTAGTTCCGGTCCGACTTGCATATGCTTGCCGTTTTTGGTCAGAAACTTTTCATCTTTGCCGCCGTTAATCGCGTACAACAGGCATTTGCCCAGGTTAGCACGCGCCCCAAAGAACTGCATTTCCTTTCCAGTTTGCGTAGCGGATACACAGCAGCAAATGCTATAATCATCGCCCCATACCGGTTTCATGACATCGTCATTTTCGTACTGAATAGAAGACGTAGTTACAGAGATATAGGCCGCATATTTTTTGAAAGTATCCGGTAGCTGGGAAGAATACAACACCGTCAGATTGGGTTCCGGTGCCGGTCCCATATCTTCCAGTGTATGGAGAAAACGATAGTCGGTTTTGGTGACCATATGCCGTCCATCCATGCCGATTCCGGCAACTTCCAGCGTAGCCCATACCGGATCCCCGGAAAACAGTTGGTTATAAGAAGGAATCCGTGCAAACTTAACCATACGGAATTTCAGCGTCAGATGGTCAATCAGTTCCTGGGCGTCTTGTTCCGTCAAGGTCCCTTCTGCAAGATCTCGCGCAATATAAATATCCAGGAATGTAGAAATCCGGCCTACACTCATTGCGGCCCCATTTTGGGTTTTTATGGCAGCCAAATATCCAAAATACAGCCACTGCACTGCTTCTTTGGCATTCTTGGCAGGAGCGGAAATATCAAAGCCATAGGTCTTGGCCATTTCCTTCATCCCGTTCAAAGCGCGAATCTGTTCCGACAGTTCTTCCCGCTGCCGAATCACTTCGTCGCTCATAACACCGCAGCCGCAGTTCAGCAGATCCTCCTGTTTCTTTTCAATCAGGAAATCAATACCATAAAGAGCTACTCTCCGGTAGTCCCCTACGATACGGCCCCGGCCATAGGTATCCGGCAGACCAGTAACAATATGGCTGTGGCGGGCTCTCCGCATTTCTGGAGTATAAGCATCAAAAACCGCCGTATTGTGGGTCTTATGATATTCGGTAAAAATCTTGTGGAACTTGGGATTGACTTTATACCCATAGGTCTCTGCCGCTTCTTCTGCCATCTTGATGCCGCCATAAGGCATAAAAGCACGCTTTAGTGGTTTGTCGGTTTGCAGACCCACCACCTGCTCCAGGTCCTTCAGAGAATCGTCAATATACCCAGGGCCATAGGCCGTAAGACCGGATACGATTTCTGTTTCGCAGTCCAGCACGCCCCCTTTGGCCCGTTCTTCTTTTTGTAATTCCTGCACCTTTCCCCACAACTTATCCGTTGCTTCAGTAGGGCCAGCCAGAAAGCTCTCGTCTCCATCGTACGGAACATAGTTTTTCTGAATGAATTCCCTTACATTGACATCATCCAGCCATTTAACGCCTTTAAAGCCTCTCCATGCTTGTTTTTGCGCAATTGTCTCCACGGTAGATCCTCCTTACAAAATTATATTCCGCTGTTCATGGCCCTATCATAGCGTTTTTTATGCTTGCCTTCTTTGATTCCAATCAATATTGATTATAATCAACTTTGGGGGATAAGCAGCCGTTCAGCCTGCTTGACCACCTCTTCATCCGGGGGCTTCACCTCTTTTAATTGATTAGGGATTCCCAGTTCCTCCCATTTGTAGAGGCCCATATTGTGATAGGGCAAAATCTCCACTTTCTGCACGTTGGGTAACGTTTCAATAAAAGCCCGTGTCCGTTTCAGGAAATCCGGTGCATCAGTCCATCCGGGGACCAGGACCTGCCGGATCCAGATCGGTTTTTGTATCTCTGCCAGGTAGTGAAACAGGTCAATGATATTGTCGTTGGGCTTTCCCGTCAGTTTTTTATGCCACGCTGGGTCAATGTGTTTGATATCAAGCAGCAGGATATCCGTATACTGCATAAGTTCCTGAAATTTGCTAAAGAACGGTTCCTGCCGGGTAAAGGGCTGCCCTGCCGTATCTATGCAGGTCCCGATATGCCGGGCTTTAGCTTTCTTAAAAAGCTCCAGCAAAAAATCCAGCTGCAAAAGAGGCTCGCCACCACTTATGGTAATACCTCCTTCTGGCCCCCAATAAGGACGGTACCGCTCTGCCTGGTCCAGTAGCTCATCCGCTGTTTTTAGTGTGCCCCCCTCACAATCCCACGTATCCACATTGTGACAATATAAACAGCGCATATGACATCCCTGCAAAAAAATAATAAAACGAGTTCCTGGTCCGTCCACAGAACCGAAGGATTCCGTAGAATGAATCCGTCCGTACACCATAATTTGCTCCCCTTTCCACACAAAAACGACCCCATCCTGGAAGTATTTTCCTTAGATGAGGTCATTGTATGTTGTTTTCTGTCGTTTTGCTTTGATTTCAATCAAACTTCAATAATTCACCAGGTCCATCAGTCCTTCTACATCCAGGATCTGGAAGCTACTTTGTGCAATTTTTTTCAAATAACCGGCTTTTTCCAGTTCCTTGACTTTTCTACTGATCGTTTCCGGCCGCAGTGCCAGACTCCCCGCCATTTCTTCCAAACGCAGTGTCACCACATCCCCATTTTGTCTCCGATAGCGATAGAGCAAAAGCCCCGCGACCCTTGCTTTAGGGGATGCAATGGATTTTAACAGGTTCCGCCGGTTGGCATCGTGGAGTTTGCGGCTTAGCATTGCAATTGTTCGAAAGGCCACTTCCGGATCCCGGATCGCTTCTTCAAAATCCTTGCGGGCCAGGCAGCAACAGTCTACATTTTCCATGCAAATGCCAGACGTGGAATAGTGGCTGTCATGAACCAGTACCCCTTCCCAGATGGTATCATGCTCCCCGAAAATACCAGCAATCCGTTCCAATCCATCCTGGTCATAGGTACAGATCTTTACCCGTCCATGGTGAATGATATAGATGGCATCGCAAGGTTCACCTTGTCGATACAGGGTATCTCCTTTTTTCAGCTGCAGCCGCTGCGACCGTTTGAGCAAGGTCACAACCTTTTCTGGGGGTAGTCCCATGAGAAATTCCACATCTCTTAGACATTCTCCCTTACAGGCTTTGCAGTGGGCAGGTACCGCCGGATTCATTTTCCTTTCTCCTCGTACAAAGCTTTGTATAATGCCTTAAATTTGGCATCCCGGCTGGCAGTGGCTTGGGCAGCTTTATCCCCGCTATAATCATAAAAACCTCGGCCTGTTTTGACCCCCAGGTTTCCTGCCTTGACCTTGTCAGCCAACAATTTGGGCACTTCCGAAGAAGCATCCAAATCGGGAAGCAAATATTCCCCTACATGGGCAAATACATCCAGTCCTCCAAAATCAATGGTTTCCAGCGGTCCCAAGCAGGCCCAGCGAAAGCCTAGCCCGTATTTCATCACCGCATCCACACCTTCCACGCTGACAACGCCCTTTTGCACCAGGCTGAGCGCTTCCCGCAATACCGCCAGCTGGATCCGGTTCGCAGCAAATCCATAGACATCTTTTTCTACCAGGACCGGTTTCTTGTGAATGGCAAGAGCCAGATCGTAAATGGCTTGGGCTACCGCTGCCAGTGTTGTATCATGCTTAATAATCTCAATCAGTGGAATCAATGTGGGCGGGTTAAACCAATGCATGCCCAAAAATCGTTCCGGTTTCACCACGTTCTTCGCTAGGGTATTGATGGAAAGGCCGGACGTATTTGTCGCAACAATTGTGCGCTCGTCCATAAGCGGTGATTTTTCCTGATAAAATGTTTCTTTCACCGCCAAATCTTCCGCGATATTTTCAACTACTAGGTCCCGCCCTTTAAAGGCACTGTCATCCGTGGTAAAAGTAATTTTTCTCACCACATCCGGTGCTATTTTGGTTTTAGCTCGATCCAAGGTGGGTTGCCGGTGATTCCACAGCGTCACTTCATAGCCGTTTCTTGCAAAAATTTCCGCCATGGAATACCCCATGGTACCCGCTCCAGCAATCGTAATCTTTCGTACTTCCATGCCTAATAATTCCTCGATTCTATGGTAATGGAGAAAGTTCCCCGCCTCTCCCAGCGCCCGGATTTCTCCGGGGGAAGCCAGGCGGAACGATTCCACTTCGTCCTCTTGTATATGTACCTCGTTTTCCGTAAAAGATCCTTGAAATTCGTAAATATCCACAAAGTAATGGTTACGGTCTTCGGGCGAATCACTGCGATACGTAAAAATTAATTGTCCCTCATCCGGCTGGAAATGAAGCCCGGTTTCTTCCGCCACTTCCCGGTGTACCGCCTCCCTGGAAGTTTCCCCTGCCGTGACACCTCCACCAGGGATTTCCCAGGATAGCGGGGCCCACTGTTTATCCGCCTTGCGTTGGGTAATGAGGATTCGTCCATCGCTGGTCCTGATAAGTGCCAGCACCGTCAGGTGGTAGTCCCCCTCTTGCATATGGTTCCAATCATTCCGGACCATCTTGCGTCCTGTCAGCTGTTTATGCGCATCGTAAATATCCCAGTATTCCATAGCTCACATCACCTCAATTCCTACACAATTATTATACCTGTCTCACCTGCCAGCGTCCACTATTTTAATTGTCTACGTTGCCGCAGGCACGGCTGGCGCCAAATATTTTTTAAACTGTTCCTTTTCATTCCGGCTATAGCATGGTATAACTGATTACAACAGTCTAGATTAGTGAGGAGATTTTCATGCATAAACGTGCCGCCGTCATCAACGATTTATCCAGTCTGGGACGCTGCAGCCTAGCTGCTGATCTTGCCGTTCTTCCCGCCATGGGTATTGAAGCATGCCCCTTACCCACTGCCGTTTTAACGGCTCAAACCGGGTATCCCCAGTACCGGATGGAAAATTTTGCAGACAAAATGAACCACTACACAGCCCACTGGCAGGAACTTGGCATAACATTTTCCGGCATTTTATCCGGTTATTTTACCTGCCTGGAAGAAATCGCCGCTACCGAACAGTTTTTAGATGCCTTCCAGCAACAAGGTATTCCGTATCTTTGCGATCCCGTGCTAGGGGATAATGGGCACGTCTATCGCGGTTTTACAGAAGAGACCATCAAAGGACTGCAACGCCTGGCCAAAAGGGCCAGTGTACTCACCCCCAACCTGACGGAATTTTGCCTTTTGACAGATACGCCGCTTACCGTTATAAAAGAAAAATTGGCCCATCCAAAAGAAGCCTTCGCTTATTTACAGCAACGAGCAAAATGCTTCTCCCAGCAGCGCATCGTCATCACGGGGATTCACTACAAAGAAAACCAACAGGATATAATCACCAACTTGATATTAGAAAATACCCTGGCGACCCCCGTTGCAACCGATTACCTGGGCGGCTCCTATTCCGGCACCGGGGATTTATTTGCCGCCGTGCTTTTAGGCGGCTTGCTCCAAGGCAGAGCGCTGGTTGATACCGTACGCCTTGCCGGCAGTTTTATTGCCTGCGCCATCCAAGATGCCCAAAAAGAAAACACCCCGTACAATGACGGGGTAAATTATGAGGCGTATTTGGGGATGTTGAGGAAGTAAAAACAACAGATTAAGGTTTCGCCAAATATTGTGCCGCTTCATCCAGTACCTCGCTGGCAATCAATGTCATGGTGAGAAATTTTTCGGCAGTATCTTTATCTCCGCCATCAATAATCTGGGCATATTCCCGAAATTCGGCCGTCATACGATTTGCTTCATGGACTGCCTGGTAAGTCTGTACAGGAAGCTTATTTTGCCCTTGCCCCAAGCTAAACTGGTCGTGGGATACGTCTTTGGTAAAGGCCCACTGCATTTTTTCCATAAAAATCGGTTTTCCCGGTACTTGCAGCCAACCATTTTCTCCCTGCACCATCATAAAGGATGGCGATTCTGAATCTTTGGCCGCAGAAAGCACGGCTTCAAATCCAGGATAGCGGAGCAGCAGTACTCCGGAAGTATCCACCCCGTTCCAGCCTTTGTGGCAAGTATACTGCACTGCTTTCGGCCTGCCAAAAAGGCCCGTGGTAAAGGCAATAGGATACACGTTCAGATCGTACAATGCGCCGCCAAATTGAGCCGGGTCAAAAGCAGGCAGCACTTCATGTGAAAGATACTTGTCATAGCGGCTGGAATACTGGGAATAATTGCACTGGACTAGCCGGATAGGGCCAATTTTGGATAAAAGGCTCTGGATTTTTTCATATACAGGGCTGTGCCACAAAGGCATGGCTTCTAAAAGGTATAGATGTCGGTTGCGTGCCAATTCCGCCAGCGCTTTTGTTTCAGCTAGATGGGGACAAAAGGGTTTTTCCAGGATCACATGCTTTCCTGCCAGTAGCGCCATTTTCGCATAGGCATAGTGGACAGCATTTGTAAGCGCAATATACACCGTACTGATATCGGCTTCTTGCAGCATCCGCCGTGCGTCCGTATACACGGTTTCAATAGCATAGTGATCTGCTAGTGCCTTGCCCCGCTCCAAGCTATGCGGCCTTGCAAAGATTGCCTTTTTAATAATAGCGGGAACGGCCTGCATGGCAGTAAGGGCCACAGGCATAATGGCACCCGTCCCAAAAATACCAAGTTTCATCTCGTTCACCTAGGTTATAGCAGCGTATCTTCCGTAAGCGTGCTGGCCGTACAAGCAAGCAGTATGCACCGTTCAAAGAGACTTGTAACCTCCGCATATTCCTTCCGGGTATGGGCGCCTGCTCCGGATACCCCCACGCCGCACAAGGTAGGAATCCCTTCCTGCACGGCAATTCCTGCATCAGAGAGTCCCCCCACCTGGATACCCTGGGGAATGGGGAATTCACATGACGCGGCCGCCTGTTGGTACTGCGCCAATAGTTTTTTCACGCCCGCAGTGGTGTCCATGCAATGCACCACGCTGGACGTATCCAACTCTGCCCAGGTCCCTGCCACCGTACTGCACTTGGTCACACGCCCTAACAGCTCCAAAATTTCTTTGCCGATGGCCGCAGTCCGGAAACGGATCCCAATACGAATTTTGCAATGGTCTGGAATGGTATTTTCCCCGATGCCGCCTTCAATGGCACCACAGTTAATAAGCTTTCCCCGGGCAATATCACTACTAGCTTCCAATTGAATGATTTTATGTGCGGCCTCCAAAACCGCAGACCGTCCTTTTTCCGGAGCGCCGCCAGAATGGGCCGCAACCCCATGTACGGTAATGGATACCGGACCTCCGCCGTAACGCCCTGTAATTACAAAATTACCCACAGGACTGGGTTCCCCATTAAAGGCTGCCAAAGCGCCTTTCACCTGGTCGGCAATGACCTGCTTGCCATTAGAATGCATATGAAGTGTTTCCTCATCGGGAATCCCCAAAAACCGAATAGGACGCTGTGCCCATCCTGCCGCCGCAAGGGCTTTCATGGCATACAGGGAAATTACAAGACCGCCTTTCATATCCATCACGCCAGGACCATGGGCGTGATTTTTTTCATCCATATGGAAGGGATTGGCACTTGCCTCTCCTGCTGGGAAGACCGTATCCATGTGCCCCATGAAAACAAGGGGCTTTTTAGGTAGCTCTGGATGCCAATCCGCCCGCAATAACCTTCCTGCATGCTGAACGGGGACCGTTCGTACAAGTGCGCCGATTTTTTTTAGTTCCCGGGCGAGGATTTCCCCCACCTGGTTTACGCCGTCAAGTTGCTTAGGGCCACTTTCCGTATTGACAAGCTCTTTCCAAAGTGCCAGCATCTCCTCTTTATGCCCCTGCACATAGTCTCGGATAGTGGCACCGTAATTTTGCGTTGCCATGGTTCTGCCCCCCTTTTTACAGCATATTTACCACAACACCTGCTAACACCACAGACGTAATGGTTACGGTGATTAAGCCTGCCACCAGCATTTTGGGCAGGAAATAATTGAGCAGTGCCCGCCGTTCTAGTTCACTGCGCCCCATTGCCTGGGATACTTCCTGAGATACCATCATAGTGGTAGGAAACCCAAAGGTACAGGTAATGCCCAGCGCCATGGTCATTTCCCAAGGCATGGAAAAAAGCCGGCTGCAAATTGCCCCGGAAAGGGCAATACCCAATACCCCCAAAACAGCCGTCCCCACCAGTGGCGGCAATACCGATACCACCATTTGGGGCGTGGTATCCGCCAGGTTGGAAAATATGACAATGGTCACATAAAAAAGAATCAGTCCGTCTGCATGGGTTTTCTGCAAGATCCCCTTTTCCAAGAAGCCAAGGGCATAAAAGAGAATCCCCAGCAAGAGACACATCACCAAATAATGAATGACCCCATGCATCCACTTGGCTGTATAAAAAGCCAAGGCCGATACCAGCGCCAGTTTGGCCAAATAGACCGAAGGTCTAGCAAAAATAGGCGGCAGGGATAGCGGTTTCTGGTAGCTTCCTTGTGTCACTTGTTCTTCTTCCCCATGATAAGCCGCCAAAAAATCCCCGTTATCCCGCAACCGTACCGCCAGACGGCGGAGACACCAGGAGGCAATGGGAATACCAAAGAATTTCTGGGTCACCAGTAGCACCAGACAAAACGTTCCTACATAAGCGAGCCCCTTGGCCTTTGCCCCATCCAGCATAATTAACGTCGCCGCATTGCCACCGGCAAAGATCGGCGAGCCTGCCACCGCAAGAAAGGGATCCATGACAAACCGCCCCAGGCCAATGATCAAGGCCACCGCCAGCACCACACCTGCTGCAGCCGTAAAGGCAACTTTCCATTGCCGCTTGAGTTCAGGAAAATCAATGGTTGTCCCCAAGGACACCAATAACATCCCCACAATCAACATACCAGTGCCGCCTACATGGGCATCTTTAAAAATCGTTTTGGGCAAAAGCCCGGACCAAAAGCCAAACAGCAAAAGCAACGCGATCCCCAGCACCATGGAAATCACTGCCCGAGATTTCCGGGCAATCAATTCGCTGGCCGCGTAAATCACCAGCAATACCGCAAATGCGAGTATACCATTCATGGTTCTCCCCCACCTTCCTACTTTGCTTCACAATATTTACCATAAAGTATGGCCTGAAAACAGATTTTTGTCAACAAAAAAGACAGCTCCGTACACATTGTAAAGAGCTGTCTGCTACTATTTACGTCATCAGGGTTATTCGTTGGCCATTTCCACAACCACGTCCAGGAATACATTGGCACCATTGATGCAATCCTCGTCTGTCGTATATTCCTTGGGATTGTGGCTGATGCCATTCACACTGGGCACAAAAATCATGGCCGTCGGGCAGATCCGTGCCAGCATCTGGGCATCCTGACCTGCCCCGGACACCATCCGGCAGGTATTGAGTCCCCGGGCATGGGCTGCTGCCTCAATCTTTTGGCAGATGCCATCATCAAAAGGTACCGGATCAAAATGTGTCATCTGCTGGTAGGTAATATGGACATGGTCGGATTGCTCCAGTTCCTTATAATAGGCAAACAGCGCTGCTTCATCCTGGTCCAGTTTTTCTTTATTGGGGTTCCGGATATCCACGGTGAAATCCACTTTGTCAGGGATTACATTCACGGCATTGGGACTAAATTGCATGGTGCCAACCGTAGCCACGCCACCGGATTTTTCCACAAGTTCCCGGGCTTTGATATTAATTTTCGCCGCTGCCAGTCCTGCATCCTTCCGCATCCGGATCGGCGTCGTACCAGCGTGGTTTTGAGCGCCTTCAATATGAACTTTGTGCCAATGAATCCCCTGCAGATTCTCCACGGCACCGATTTTAATTCCTTCCGCATCCATAATGGGGCCCTGCTCAATATGCAGCTCCACAAATGCCTTAGGTTGAATAAATCCAGGATCTACCGTACCGGCATAACCGATTTTTTGCAGTTCCTCTCCCAGGATCGTGCCGTCCGTGCCCACGCTTTGCAATGCTTCTTCACAGGAAAAACCGCCTGCATACACCAAAGAACCCATCATGTCCGGGGAATACCGCACCCCTTCTTCATTGGTCCAGGCACTGGCCACAATCGGCCGCCGCACCTTAACATGGTTTTCCTTTAGTGTCTGGATAAGCTCAATGCTGGACAAAACGCCAAGACATCCATCGTACTGCCCTGCATTAATCACCGTATCAATATGGGACCCGATCATAATGGGCTTTTCGTTTTTATTTTCTTCCGTCTCCCAGATCCCAAAGATATTCCCAATGTGGTCCACTACGACCTTAAGCCCTGCGTCTTGCATCCAGTCTACGACCTGATCCCGGCCCGCTTTGTTGGTAGCAGAAGCCGCCAGGCGTGTCCGTTGCCCGTTTGCCCCGATACCGATGTTTCCCAGCGCATTGATGCGTTCCATTAGCCGTTTCCCATTGATCTCCATGGTCTCCTCCTCCATTTTTTTGACAGATCGCATGTAACGTAGCCGCTATATCTTTTATGATGCTATTATATTGATTTTTCTGCCAAAATAATATATAAATAATCAGAAGAAATATAACAAATTTGCGGAGGAGGGCGGACGCCTATGCAGATTTACAACATTGCCCTGGACAAAGGGCAACGGGAAACCACCCCGTCAGAAAGATCCTTTCCTCTAGGGGTGTATCACTCCGTTATGCGGAAAAACGTACTGGGCTATACGCCGCTCCACTGGAATGAGGAGCTCCAGTTTTGCCGGATTTCCCATGGTACCATCCGTTTTTATGTAGGCGAAGAAAACTACACGCTGCAAGAAGGCGATGGGCTCTTTATTAACAGCGGCTATTTACATATGGCAAAACCGGTGGATGATCCGGACAGCTCCTATATTTGCTTGGACGTGATGCCGCAGCTATTAGCCGGCTTTCCTGGCTCTGCCATGGAACAGAACTATGTCCTTCCCGCTCTTTCTGACACGGGGCTTAGCCACTTGCCCCTCTATCAGAAAGAGCCCTGGCAAAAAATCGTGCTGGATAGCATTCTCCGCATCTACGAGCGCTATGAATCCCGTTCCTATGGGTGGGAATTGGAAGTTCTGTCGCTCCTTCTGGAAATTTTCCTAGCAGTCCTTAAGCACCGGCCACAGGGTACCCCGCTCATGCGAAAATCCCGGGGCAATACCGCCGTGCAGAAAATCATCAGCTACATCAGCGCCAACTACAAAGACCCGATTACCTTGGACCAGATTGCCAGCCATGCAGCCTACACGCCCAGTGAATGCTGCCGCATGTTCAAACGCTTCACAGGAGAATCCATTTTCTCCTATCTCCGGGAATTCCGCCTGGAACAAAGCGCCAATCTCCTCACATCCACAGAACAGTCCGTCAGCGATATTGCCTATACCTGCGGCTTTAATTCCACCAGCTACTATATTGATACGTTCAAAAAACAGTTTGGCATCACACCGCTGCAGTACAAAAAACAGCACGGGGAAGACTAGAAAACCGCAAGAAAGCCACCATACGGTTCAAGAGTCAGGAAATGCCATTACTTCTTATCATCCACTTGCAAGATAGCCATAAAAGCTTCCTGTGGCAATTCTACATTGCCCACCTGTTTCATCCGCTTTTTCCCTGCTTTTTGTTTTTCCAATAGTTTCCGTTTCCGGGTGATATCGCCGCCATAGCATTTGGCCAGTACGTCTTTGCGCAGGGCGCTGACGTTTTCCCGGGCGATGATTTTGCTGCCGATGGCAGCCTGGATAGGAATTTCAAAGAGCTGGCGGGGGATGAGCTTGCGCAGTTTTTGTACGATTTCCCGTCCCCAATAGGGAGCCCGTTCCCGATGCACAATCACGGACAGGGCATCCACCGGAGCCCCATTCAAAAGAATATCCACTTTGACCATATCGCTGGTGCGGTAACTGGCGAGTTCATAGTCTAAAGACGCATAGCCACGGGACACACTTTTTAGCCGGTCAAAATAATCGAAGATAATTTCCGAAAGAGGCAGGGCATAATGCAGCATCACCCGGTTTTCGTCCAGGTAGGTCATGTTCTGGTATTCGCCCCGTTTTTCCTGGGAGAGTTCCATAACCGGCCCCACAAATTCTTTTGGCACGAGTATGGTGGCATTCACAAAAGGCTCTTCCACATGTTCAATCACCGTGGGATTGGGGAATTTGGAAGGATTATCCACCATTTCAATATCCCCATTGGTTTTGACCACTTCATAAATAACGTTAGGCGCCGTGGTAATCAGTGTTAATTTATATTCCCGTTCCAGCCGTTCTCGTACCACATCCATATGGAGCAGTCCTAAGAAGCCGCAGCGGAACCCAAAGCCCAGGGCAGAAGACGTTTCCGGTTCAAAGGACAGAGAAGCATCATTTAGTTGAAGCTTTTCCAGCGCATCCCGCAGGTTGTCGTAGTCGGACGTATCCACAGGATACAAGCCACAGTACACCATGGGTGTGGCTTTCCGGTAACCCGGCAAGGGTTTTGCTGTAGGCCGTGCGTTATCCGTTACCGTATCCCCTACCCGGGCATCTTTTACAGTTTTAATGGAGGCAGCAAAAAAGCCCACCTGTCCTTCCTTTAATTCGTCCACATTCACCATCGCCGGCTTGAAAACGCCCACTTCCGTAACTTCGTAAACCTTTCCCGTAGCCATAAGGCGGATGGTCATGCCTTTTTTCAGGTGCCCATTCACAATACGCACATAGAGCATAACACCTTTGTAGGAGTCGAATTTAGAATCAAAAATCAGCGCCTGCAGCGGGGCTTCCGGCTCTCCACCAGGAGGCGGTACCCGTTTTACGATGGCTTCCAGGACTTCATCCACACCCTGGCCCGTTTTGGCGCTGCACAGGATACAATCCTTTCGGTCAATCCCCAGCACATCCTCAATTTCTTTTTCTACCCGCTCTACGTCAGCACTGGGCAGATCAATTTTATTGATAACCGGAATGATTTCCAAATCATCTTCCATGGCAAGATACACATTAGCCAGGGTCTGTGCCTCAATCCCCTGGGTAGCATCCACCACCAAAAGGGCCCCTTCACAGGCGGCCAGCGCCCGAGAAACCTCGTAATTAAAGTCCACATGCCCCGGAGTATCAATCAGGTTTAGCATATAGGTTTTCCCGTCTCTTGCCTGATAATCCAGTTGAACTGCCTGGTCTTTTATAGTAATGCCCCGTTCCCGTTCCAAACTCATAGAGTCCAGAATCTGGTCCTCCATCTCCCGTTTGGTAAGGGGGGTTCCTGTCATCTCAATCAACCGGTCAGCCAAGGTGGACTTACCGTGATCAATATGGGCAATAATGGAGAAATTCCGGATATGATCGCTTTTCGCCATCGTGAGCTCCCTTCGCATTATACGATTTGTCTATAATGAAATCTTATGATTTATTTTACCACAGTACAAAAAAAGCTGGCAACGAAACGTTGTCAGCCTTCTCAGCGCAGCTTATTGTGCTGCATTTACTTTCTTTGCCAAACGGGACTTTTTGCGAGCAGCAGCTTTCTTGTTCACCGTTCCCTTGCGGGCTGCTTTATCCAATAAGCTTGCCGCTACCTTCAAAGTGGCCTGCGCCTCTTCTTTAGAACCTGCAGCGGCAAAAGCTTCAACTTTGCGTGCGGTGCTGCGGATTTCAGCTTTCACCGGGCCATTGGCAGCGCGCCGTTCAGCATCAGTCTTGACACTACGAATGGAAGACTTAATATTCGGCATGTTTTCACCTCCACCAATTAGCTTTACCGCACTATGATATCATGCCTGCAGATTTTATGCAAGCAAAATTTATTTCCTGCAGACCACCCGGATCACCACCAGGCTGATTTCATACAGCAGGATCATGGGAACAGCCAAAAGGCATTGGCTTAGCATATCCGTGGTAGGCGTTACCACCGCAGCAATCACAAAAGAAACAAAAATCACATAGCGTCTGGCTTTGCGAAGCCTTGTGCTGGTGACAATCCCTGCTTCTGCCATAAGGATCAGCGCCAAGGGCAAATTAAACACAACCCCAAAGGGCAATACCAGATACAGCACAAAATCCAAATAGCTTTCCAAGGAGAGCAGCGGCGTCACGCCGGGCGTGGTAAAGGTCATGAAAAATTCCAAGCCCCGGGGCAGCACTACAAAAAACGAAAACGAAATCCCAACTACAAATAAAAGTACCGAAGACGGAACATACAAAGCCAGAACTTTTTTCTCTTTTTCTGTAAACGCCGGCAAAAGAAAGGCCCAGAATTGATAAAACCATACAGGAGAAGCCACCACGATCCCGCTCACCAGAATGACCTTGAAATAAATCATAAAGGCTTCTGCCGGGCGCATGAAATACAGCTTTTCCGCATAGCGGGTCAATAAACCCATGAGTGGCTCTATGTAAAACGCGCTAAGCACCATTCCTGCAACAATCGCAAGAAGCGATTTAATCAGGCGGCTGCGCAATTCTTCCAGGTGGCCCTGCCAGCTCATGACACCATCCTGGTCAGGCTTATCCTCAGGCATTTTTTTCAGGGGGCGTTACGGCATTTTGTGCCGTCGTTACAGCAGATCCGGCAACAGGCTGCTTGTTTTCCTGTTGCACGGCCTCTTTCGCAGCGGCTTCCATTCCTGCATGATTGGACGGCGGGGTTTGCTGCATGGTATTTTGTGCCGCAGGAGGGGCATCCTGTGCATTGCCACTGGGAGCATTCATAGCGTCCTTAAATTCCCGCAAGCTTTTGCCTAGTGCGCTGCCAATGGTGGGCAGTTTTCCTGGTCCAAAAACAATCAAGCCAATAATCAAAATCAGAATCAGTTCTGGTACTCCCAATCCAAACATAGGGTCCTCCTTATTCCATCGCAATGTACTTGCGGTAAACCGCTTTTTTATATTATACGGGTTTCCCCTTGCAAGATACAATACTTATCCTTTTTCGTGTCCCATACGCCTTTTGTATAGCGCAAATATCCACTACCAAGCGCATTAGATCAGTTTATGCCGCAAATAGCTGCGGTTTAGATAGTGGGGCACGTAAATCACCGCCCGGACCACCCAATCCAGGAACATGGCATACCAAGCCCCCATCATACCGCAATGCAAGGGCCCACACAATACATAGGCCCCGCCCACGCGGATGGCCATCATGCTGATGACACCCACGATCATGGCAAAACGGGCATCCCCGGCCGAGCGGAATACAACCGGCAAGGTAAATGTCAAGGGCCATATAAGCACTTCTAATACACCATGCCAGAGCAAGGTTTGAAAAACCAAATCCATGGTAGCGGCAGGGAAATCATAGATACGCACAAATCCAGGCCACAGCAAAAACAGTAAAATGGCTGCTCCTAAATCCGCTGCCATAATCCATAAAATAATTTTCTTGGTATAATAGCGGCTCTGCTCAATTTTCCCTGCCCCTAGGCAGCGGGAAATCACAGTGGTAGACCCGGTATTCATCGCCACCCCCGGAAGGGCTTGGAAACCAGTAAGTGTCGTCCCCACGGCATACGCCGCAATGGCACTTGTACCAAATCCGGTAACAACACTGTACACTACGATTTTTCCCAGCTGAAACAGTCCATTTTCAATGCTAAAAGGGATGCCTACTTGCAAAATCCGATAAATCAAGGATTTTTCCAGGTGACCCCGGAAAATATTGGGCAAGCGCAAAGAAAAATTGGCATGCTGGGCGACATACAGGACCACGGCTGCTGAAAGGATCCGGCTCAGCAGCGTGGAAATGGCGGTCCCCGTCACGCCCCAGTGCAGGATAAAGATGGCGGTATAATTGCCGAACACGTTAAAAATATCCGCCCCCAAAACCACCAGCATGGGAAATTTAGTATTTCCCGACGTACGAAAGATGGCACTTCCTGCCTGGTTTAAGGCCACAAAGGGAATGGACAACCCGATCACATTAAAATACTCCGTCGCGCTACGCATCACATCGGGTTCCGCGCCCCCATATAAATCTGTAAAAATAAGGGTTCTGGCACCATAAAAAACGGCCATAAGCACAAGGGACAATAGCGCACTAATCCATACCGTTTGGCGTCCGGACTCCTGCGCCTGCGCTAAATCTCCACGCCCCAGGTACTGCCCCATAAGGACGGCACCGCCGCTGGCAAGTGCGGTAAATACAAGAATCAACAGCACCACGATATTATCAATCATGGATACCCCTGACACCGCCGCTTCTCCCAGGGAGGCCACCATGATGGAATCTGTAAACCCTGCGAAAATAACCAGCAGCTGCTCCAATACGATAGGATAAAACAGCTGCAGCAGTGACCGATTGCTGAACATTAAGGTTTCTTCCATAACGTCTCCCCCATAAAGTTTCTCTTACTATTATACGTTGCTTTTGGAGGAATAGAAAATAGATACTCTTCCCCAATTGATGAAAAACTTTCATAAAAGCGTAGAGGGGCTTCCCTTGAGAAGTCCCTCTAGTATTTGGATTTTATTTATAGGCTCTTTCGTAGATACCGGCGATTTCTTCATCGGTCGTTTCCGCCGGGTCAAATTGGAAGAGTACGCCCATAGCAGAGCGGGCGTTTTTGGCGAACTTCATGGCTTCGTCCTTTTGGATCCCGTAGTCGCTCATCTTGAGGCCATCCACGCCACAAGCTTTTTGCAGTGCTAACAAGGCCTGCAGGAAATCTTCTGGTTTTTTGGCATCTTCTTTGCCCAAGAAGCGTGCCATCGCAACAAAGCGGTCATCAATGATGTGCTTATCAATCCAGAATTTAAAATATTCATAGGAGATCATAATCAGCCCTGCACCATGGGGCAGCTGGGTATGATAGGCGCTCATAGCATGTTCCATGGAGTGCTCGGACGTACAGGCAGAAACGTCCATGCTGTAGCCGCTCATGGTATTGGCAAAAGCGATGGCATCCCGTGCTTCCATATCGTTGCCATCTTGAATAGCCCGGGGCAGGTACTTGCCGATATTTTCAATGGCCGCCCGTTGCACCATTTCTCCCATAGGGTTGTCGTTGTTGGCGATATACCCTTCCAGGCTGTGGAACAGGGCATCGAAACCTTGGTACGCGGTAAATTTAGGCGGTACGGTTTTCATCAGTTCCGGATCCACAATGGCATACAAAGCCATCATGCCTGGAAAACCACCTACGCCAATTTTTTCATTGGTCTTTGTGTTGGTAATCACGCCAGCTGCGTCCACTTCAGACCCTGTACCAGCAGAAGTCGTAATCGCAATCCAGGGCAGCACGGGTTTTTCCGGGGCTTTCTTCTTGCCATAGTCCGTAAATACATAATCCCACAGATCCGTGGAATCCTGCGGCGCAAACATGGCCATGTTCTTAGCCGCATCCATGACGCTGCCGCCGCCCAGAGCAACCACAAAGTCACAGCCGTTATCCCGGGCACATTGTGCCCCTTCTTCTACTACTTCTTTTAATGGGTTGGCAGCAACTTTATTAAACACAACGTATTCGCACCCAGCTTTTTTCAGTTCTTCCTCGGTCCGGGCAAGACTGCCGTTGGTAATGGTGGATTTCCCATTGCTAATCACCAGCAGTGCCTTTTTTCCCGGCATGGGAAGGGTATGCAGATTGCTTAACTGACCTTCGCCAAAAAGCACCCGGGTAGGGGCAAAAAAGTTATACGGTTTCATTTCAATCTCTATCTCCTTTCGCACATAAGCACCTGTATAAAGCGGTTCACCTGCTCTTTATGCTTCTAGTATAGAGAGTTTTTCTTGTCATAGCAAATACTTGTTAAGCAGTTCTTTCTATACGACCCACGTATAGATAAGCGTTTTACTGCTCCACGTCCAATTCCTCGGTGACCTTAGGTAGCCATTCCGTGATCTTTATATGCTGCGGACAAACTTTCTCGCAGTCATGACACAGAATGCAGTCAGAGGCTTTGCCATACCCGCTTGCCACATAGTTATCATAGTACTCCACTTCCGGCGAAAACCGTGGGCGATGCAGGAACTTTTTCGTATTAAACAGGGCGAAATAATTGGGAATCGGGATATTTTTAGGGCAATGATTGGCTTCCACACAATAGCGGCAGCCTGTGCAAGGAATGGCAATGGTTTGCCGGAGCATCTCTGCCGCCTTAAGCAATAAATCCCATTCTTGCTGGCTAAGCGGTGTAAAGTTTTCCATATAGGTGGTATTGTCTTCCACCTGTGCCAGCGTGCTCATGCCCGAAAGCACCACCATCACTTCCGGGAGACTGGCGGCAAAGCGAATAGCCCAGGAAGCCGGGCTCCAGTCCGGATGCACCTCGGAAAGCATTTTTTTGACGTTTTCCGGCGGATTGGCCAGTGTGCCGCCCTTTACAGGCTCCATGACAATGACCTTTTTCCCATGTTTCACGCACACATCATAGCAGGCATGCCCTTGGATCCCCGCGCTCTCCCAATCCAGATAATTGATTTGCAGTTGCACAAATTCAAAAAAAGGATGTTTGGTAAGTAGCCGGTCCAGCACATCCGCCGTATCGTGAAAGGAAAAGCCCAGGCATTTGATTTCCCCGGAGGCTCGTTTTTTCTGCAGGAAATCCAATACGCCAAACTTGACAGCCTTTTGGTAATTCACGTTATTCATGTCGTGAACCAGGTAATAGTCAAAATGGTCCACATGGAGCTTTTTCTTCTGGGCTTCAAAGATTTCCGGCACTTCTTCCGCTTTCTTTAGCATCATGTCCGGCATTTTGGTGGCCATCGTAAAGGCGTTACGAGGATAGCGGTCCACCACCACGTTTCCCACCGTTTCTTCACTTTTAAAATCGTGATACATCCAAGCCGTATCACAATACGTGAACCCTCTCTGGAAGAAAAGATCCACCATCTTTTGCAGTTGTGCTACATCAATGGATTGCTGGTTGTCAGGATCCAAAAGTGGCATCCGCATAAAGCCAAATCCTAATTTTTTTGCTGGTAGTTGCATGTTTTTTCCCTCCTGTTTTCTGTCAAGCAAAATTCCCCAAAAAGAGCATCGAATTTCCCCACTTTCA
>DXYB01000032.1 GCA_019416065.1 Acidaminococcus sp.
TTTGTGAAGGTAAACGTCCACAAGACCCCAACATTTATTATAGAACCTCTTTTTTATTGACGACGCTTTGAAAATATGGTATTCTTAGGAAGATTTAATTAGTTTTGACTAACTTATAATAAATAAGATCGTAATAAACGTCGTATTCGATGATTATAAAATTAGAAAGGACTAATAAATCATGAAAAAATGGTTGGCTTTCCTGCTGTCCCTATGCTGCCTTTTTGCCCTTTCCGGTTGTGGAAATAAGATGGAAGTATCGGAGAAAAAGGATGCGGCAATTACCCTGCCGTATAGCAAGTCTTTGGAAAAATACGGCATTACCGGAAGCATTACCCTGCCCAAGCAGCCCCAGCGGGTGGTCAGCTTAACCAATACTCCGGTATTGGTGCTGGATGCGCTGGGTGTTCACCAAGTCGCGGTGCCAGATACAAAAATTTTACAGTGGCCCGACTCTTTAAAGGATGCCAAACGGATTCAAACGGGTATGCGGAGCAATATTGATCTGGAAAGTATTTTGGCCCTGCAGCCGGATCTTGTGATTGTGGGATATCATGCCAAAGATACGTATGGAAAATTACTGGAGCAGCAAAAAGTACCAGTGTACTACGTGGATGCGGGCCCCACTGTGGGGTATGATTCCGTAAAGGATATGACCTTGCTCCTGGTGGATGCCTTTGGCAAAGATAGTGAGGCTGGGAAAACCATTAAACAGCGCTTTGCTACCCTAGAAGAAGAGATGGGAACCGTAAAGAAAGAAAACAGCGGGAAAAAAGTCATGGTGATCCAAGCCATGCCGCCCCGTTTTTATTTACAAAATGAAAATGGGACTGTGGGCTCCATGCTGAAATTGTTGGGCTTTACCAATGTGGCGCCTGACCAAGGGGGCAGTATGGTGATGATGGATCAGGAAAAATCCCTGTCCTATGATCCGGATCTCATTGTCTGTGTCAGCGCCATGGCAGGGGACCAGGAACAACGGGCCGTGATGGAAAAAGAATTTGCAGACCATGCCTCGTATTGGAATCATTACAAAGCCATCCGCGCGCATCGTGTCCTGTATCTGCCTAAGACCTTTGCCGTGTCCGGTGGTCTGGAGGAACTAGACCAATTGCAGGATTTGATGAAGCGCCTGACCGCATTGAAAGAAGGAAAAGTATGAGGGGCGAGCCGAGTAAAAAACGCACCGCCGGATTGTGTTTTTTCCTTTTGCTTCTCCTGCTAGGTATTGCCTTCGTGGCATCCGGTGTGGGCAGTGCCTGGTTTTCTCCGTGGGAAATTCTCATGGGCTTTTGGAAGCAGGATGGCGTGGCCTATGTGGTGGTACGCAACTTGCGTTTGCCTCGGATTTTGATGGCGATTTTCATCGGAGCGGCTTTGTCTGTTTCCGGGGCCCTGCTGCAAGCGGTTATGCGCAATCCCTTAGCCGACCCTGGCATTATTGGGGTATCGGCGGGAGCGGCAACAGCGGCCACGACAGTGATGCTGCTGGCGCCTTCCTTATTTTTGTCCGTGCCGCTTTTTGCCTTCGGCGGTGCCGTGTTTGCCTGCGTGATTATTTACGTGATGGCCTGGAAAAACGGCGTGGACCCCGTGCGGATTGTATTAAGCGGTGTGGCGGTGAACACTGTCCTGGGGGCTTATACGTCTTTTTTGCAGCTTCTCAATGCGGATAATTTGTCCGGTGTGCTGGGCTTTTTAAATGGAAGTCTTAGCGGGAGAGGCTGGGAGCATGTGACAACAGTAGCCGGGTATGCGATACTGGGATTTATGCTGGCGGCTGCCTGCACAAAAAGCTGCAACATTCTCCAATTGGGGGATGAAATGGCGTCGTCTTTGGGCGTTAATGTCAATCTGCTGCGCATTGTGATTTCTGCTGTCGGTGCCTTTTTGGCTGCTGCCACGGTGGCAGTAGCTGGCATGATTGGATTCGTAGGGTTAGTGGTTCCTCATATGGCCCGGATTTTGGGTGGGGCGGACTACAGAAGTCTCTTGCCATTGGCGGCGCTTCTTGGTAGTATTGTTTTACTGGTAGCAGATACGGTAGGACGCATCCTGATTCCGGGAATGGAAATCCCGGTGGGGGTGATTATGGCCATGACTGGTGGCCCGTTCTTCTTATACATGCTGCGGAAGGGAGGTAAACTCCGTGGAAATTAAAGGCGCCCGACTGGGAATTGGCTATGAACAGCGGATCGTTTTGCAGGATTTTGATATCACCATTCGCAAGGGAGAAATTACCACGTTTGTAGGGCCTAATGGCTCCGGCAAATCCACCGTGCTGAAAACCTTGACACGCCTTTTGCGTTGCCGGAAAGGGACCGTGTTTTGTGATCATATCCCGTTGCCCCAAATCCCGTCTAAGGAATTTGCCAAAAAAGTGGCGGTATTGCCCCAGCAGCATTTAGTGCCACCTGATTTTACGGTGCACGATCTGGTGAGTTACGGACGCGTGCCGTACCAGAGCTGGCACGGCAGCAATAGCGCTGAGGATGAAACCGTTGTGGAATGGGCCATGCGGGCCACTGGGGTGTGGTCGCTGCGAGAAAAAACAATCCAAGCTTGCAGCGGCGGAGAATCCCAGCGAGTTTGGATTGCTGCAGTGCTGGCCCAGCAGCCGGAAATTTTATTTTTGGACGAACCCACCACCTTCTTGGATATTTCCTATCAATACGAAATTATGCAGCTGGTGAAAACGCTGAACCGGGAGCAGGGCATTGGGATTGTGATGGTACTCCACGATTTGGGACAGGCAATGGAAGTCAGCGACCGGATCGTGGTGATTAAAAATGGCCGCAAATATAGCGAAGGCCCGCCGGAAGAAGTGATTACGGCCCAGATGATGCAGGACGTATACCATGTAGAGTGCGATATCGTTCAGCTGCCTGGACGCAAACGACCGATTTTGGCCTACCGGGAGATTTCTTGATGCTGCGGGCGTTTCTTTCCTACTACCGCCCATACCGTGGCATGGTTTGTTGGATTGCTTTGGGATCGTTTCTGGCTTCCCTGCTGGAACTGATTTTCCCTTTAGGGGTACGGCAAATTTTACAACAAGAATTGCCCCGCGGGACATGGATGCGGATTGTGTGGATCTGCTTGGGGCTGGGAGTGGCGTATGTAGCCAACTTTATTCTCTATTACGCGGTATCCTACAAAAGCGGCGTATTAAGTACCCAAGTGGAAAACGATATGCGGGAAACACTGTTCGTCCATCTGGAACATCTGCCCTTTGCTTTTTTTGACAGCTCCCGTACCGGCCAGCTTTTGGCAACACTGACCGGCGACACTGCCGAAGCAGGGGAACTGGCTGCCAGGGTCGCCAGCGATCTACTAGTTTGTGTGGTCAGTATGCTGGGGATTGTTGGTATCTTGCTGCGTCTGGATCCTGTGTTAGGCGCTTTGGTAACGCTGCTCATGGCCATAAAAGGGCTGCACACAGTTTGGATTAACCTGAAATTGCGGGATACGTTCCAGGCCACCCGTAAAGAATTTGGACGGCTCTCTGCCTTGGGGGAAGAAAATTTAAACGGCGTGAGGATGGTCAAAGCCTTTACCGCAGAAAGCCACAGCATCCATTCCTTTGTCCGGGCGGCGCGCCACTATTTAAAGGCCCGGAGGGCCTCCTTTCAGGTGCGTGCCTATTTTGGCGCCAGCATTGGCCTATTTACCAACTTGGTGAATATGGCCATTCTCCTGGGTGGTACGTGGCGGATCAGAGAAGGCGCCATGAGTCTTGGCGACCTGGTAGCCTTTTTCCTGTATGTGGGCGTTTTTATTAAACCGGTGATGCGGCTGGTGCTTTTTGTGGAGACCTACCAGAAAAGTATGGCCGGGTTTCGGCGCTTTTATGCGCTGCTGCAGGAAAAAGAAGAAAGTGGACAGAAGCTGCCGGCACTGCCCCCCACAAAGGGTAATATTGTATTTCGTGATGTATCCTTTGCCTACGACAAGGGGCAGCCAGTCCTTCAGCGCATCAACTTGACAATTTCTGCCGGGGAAAAAGTGGCCCTGGTAGGAGCCACCGGTGCAGGGAAAACTACACTGGTCAATCTCCTGTTACGATTTTACGACCCGACGGAGGGGACGATTTTAATCGATGGGCATGACGTGACAAAGTTTTCCCGCACCAGTGTGAGAAAACAAATGGGACTTGTACAACAGGACGTATTTCTGTTTTCAGATTCCATCGCACAAAATATTGCCTATGGCAATCTTACCGGCAATCCGCAGGAAATCCGGGAAGCGGCCCAGTCGGCACGCGCCTTGGAATTTATCCAGGAAATGCCGGAAACCTTTGCTACGGAAATCGGGGAACGGGGCGTAAAACTCTCCGGAGGACAGCGGCAGCGTTTGGCTCTGGCCCGGACGTTTTTGAAAAACGCACCCATTGTGGTTCTGGATGAGGCGACGTCGGCCTTAGACAATATCACAGAAGCCCGGGTGCAAAAAGAATTGGATACCCTCACCAGAGGAAAAACCACCATCCTGGTGGCGCACCGTCTTAGCACCGTGCGTCATGTGGATACCTTGGTGGTTCTAGACAAAGGGTGCATCCTAGAACAGGGAAGCCCGGAAATGTTACTACGTAAAAAAGGTGCCTATTACCAACTGTGGCAACAAGAAGCAGAATTGTCCCAGCAGGTACAAGAGAAAGAAGGAATAGAAGATGAATGTCTTTGCTGCGGGAATTGATTATTTTGTACGAGGCGGCTGGGTGATGTGGCCCCTCCTGGCGTGTTCCATTGCTGCGGTAGCGATCTGCGTGGAGCGGTTTTTGTTTTTCCGCAAAGCCTACGGGGATCCGGCTTTTACGGATACATTTTGCGAACTCATTGAGCAAAATGACTGGAATGCAGCCAAACGACTGGCAGACAGCACCCAGGGAGAGATTGCCAAATTGGCGACCATCGTCATGGCCCGCCATGATAACTACGAATACCTGGAAAACTTTATTTCCTACCGGGCAGAACGAGCGCTGGACAAATTTGAAAAAAATCTGCCTTACTTAACGATGATTATTACCTTGGCCCCAGTGCTGGGACTATTGGGAACGGTGACTGGAATGATGGGGGCTTTTACCCACTTGACGGAACGGATGGAAAATCCGCTGGCTGTCACTGGGGGACTTGCAGAAGCCATGATCACCACGGTTTTTGGCTTGTGTATTTCTATTGTAGCCGTATGTTTTCACGGATATTTTGAACGCCGCATGAAAACCATCACGCTAAATATTGAACGCATGGGCAATACGCTTTTGGAAGCCGTCCGGAAAAAGGGCGAAGCTTGCCACGCTGCCTTGCATCCAGAAAGGATGCGGGCATGATCCGGCTGCGTAACCGTCATAAACATGATATAGGGATTATGATTAGTCCCATGATCGATATGAGCTTTTTGCTCCTGACCTTTTTTATTGTGGCGGTTATGGATATGAGTGAGGTCAAAACCGTGCCTGTGCAATTGCCTACAGCGACCCAGGTACGCAGCCAGCAGACTAGCCGTTTTAATGTGGCCATGAAAGAAGATGGCAGCCTTTTTTTAGGGACGGAGCCTATCACTAGGGAAGCATTGATTCAGCGGGCTCAAGTGGCCAGTGCCCATGACCCGCAGTTTGCTCTCGTGATTTATGGGGACGGGCGGATTCCCTACCAGAAAATTATAGGATTGTTAGACGCCTGTAAAAAGGCCGGCGTTGTCCGCGTGGGGCTAGCGGCAGAAAGAGGCAGTCATGGTGCTCGGTGATGGCCGTAAAAGTATTTTGGCCAGCTGCTCTATTCATGTGTTTTTGTGTGCGGTATTAGGCGTGGCCGGCCTGCACAGCTATGCGGCGCAACAAAAGGCGGACCGGATTTATACGGTGGATGTTGTAAGCGGTGAAGAAGCAAGTGCCGGGGGCAGTGCTTCCGGCGCACAATCCGGCAGCACTGCATCGCCTGTATCGCTGCCAGGATTTCAAGCGCCTGTGGCAGATACCATTGCTGAGGAAGAGGTTGTGGATACACAAAAATCCCCAGCCGTTCCCAGCTCCGACAAGACAACCAACCTGAATTTTCAAAAAGGAGATCAACCAAGGCCCGGCCGAGACGGACCCGGCAGAAACGGGAACAATAAAGCGGGCAACAGCTTGCAAAACGGACCAGGGTTTGACACCAATGCGATTCAGCCCGATGTGTCTCCTACGTTTTTAAGCGGTAATGCTCCCGATTATCCAGATTCCATGCTCCATCATGGTATTTCTGGGAGCGTCCGGGTTCGTATGGTGGTGGGAAAAGGCGGGGGCGTGGAAAGCGCGCAAGTGATTTCCTCTTCCGGCTATGGCCCACTGGATCAGGCTGCACTGGATGCGGCCTATTCTTACCGCTTCCAACCAGCACAAAAGACCGGGTATACGGTGCGGTGTTACGCTACCAAAACGTTTACCTTCGGCCTGCAATAAAATCAGCATGCTAGCAAAGGGGGCTTGGATCGTTTTATACCTATAACTTTCAGCTGCCAGTGCGATCCGGAATAGGGGAAGCTGGATCATTGGCAGCAGCATCATCCTTCGCGGTTAGCTCTTTGTCAATACACAACAAAGGAGAATAACAGGATGCATCAAAGAAAGAGTAAGCAAAAAGTACAACGGAAGTTGGCCTTTGTTATCGGACTGACACTGCTTCTGGGCACTGCCAGCGTTTGCGGTGCCGAGGCTACCGATGACAACATGGAAAGTTATGATTTGGGAGAAACCGTCGTCACTGCGACCCGGTCCAAACTCCAACAAAAAGAAGTGCCCATGGCCGTAGAAGTGGTTACATCGGAAGAAATGCAAAAGAAGGGAATCTACAATGTGCGGGATGCCCTGAAAAATGTGACCAGCCTCAATGTGTCTAAAAACAGTGCCATGGTGGGCAATGAAGTTAGCATTCGGGGTATGAGTACGACCCAGACGCTGATTCTGATTGATGGCCGGAGAATGGCTGGTGAAGATTCTGCCGAGACTATGAACGCCTATGAATTGAACCGTATCAACGTCAACAATATTGACCGGATTGAAATTCTCCGAGGATCCGGTTCCGCCATTTGGGGCAGTGATGCTACCGGTGGTGTAATTAACATTATTACTAAGAAAAATAAAAAAGCTGGCGGTTATGTGGGAACTCGTACCGGGACCGAGGAATCTTCTATTTATGGAGGGTTTTCTACTGGGAATATTGGTAAGCTGAACGTGAATTTTGACGTTAACCTCAGCAAAATCAGGGAACGTTCCGAAGAAGGAAGCTCTAACCAGTACGGACCTAGACGAAATCTCTCCTTTGATGCGAACTACCGCTTTGACGATCATCAGGGATTGGAATTTGGGGCAAGTTTTCTCAAAGAACAATTCTCTTCTTACTCTTCAGGAACATATGTAGGGGATTCCTGGTCCTATTACGATAATAATCGAGAAGATTTCCACGTAAAATATTACGGATTTGATAATAGAAATGACTGGGAAATCCAATCCTATTATAATCGGTTGGGCAAAGAAGCACGTACGCGCCAGCTGCGTGGCTGGCATGACTTCAACCATGCCAAGTATTCCATCTGGGTCAACGAAGCCAAAAATACCTACAAGATGGATAAACACAATACACTGACCTATGGTTTGGAATTTAAAAACCAAAAGGCCGGAGGGACACGCATCGGAAATGGTAAACAGACGCAAACCTATCTGGGGATGACCAGTCAGTATGGCACGGCCAGTGTGAATACTTACGCTTTTTACCTGGAAGACGAAATACGCCTTTTAAACGATAAATTGCTGTTTGTGCCTTCCATCCGGTTTGACCACCACGACAGCTTTGGCAGTGAATGGTCTCCTCGCGCTGGTTTAACCTATCAGTTCAGCAAAGCAAGCAGAATGAAATTGAATTATGGGAAAGCCTATCGTGCTCCTTCTATTTTTGAACTCTATGCTAACTTTGACCACGCACCGAATTCCATGATGCACGTTCATGTGGATGGCAACCCGGATCTGAAACCGGAAAAATCCACCAACTTTGATATCAGCCTGGAAGGGGAAAATGGAAAAGCCACGGGAAAACTGACGTATTTCCACAATAAAATTTCCAACATGATTAGTTCACAAAGCGACTTCTACGGATTTAGCCCAAGATATGGCGGCATGACGTCCATTTCTCATTATGTTAATGTTGATAAAGCGACGCTACAAGGCGCAGAAGCAGAAGCCACTTACCAATTTGATAAACACTGGAGCATGCGGGCTAACTATACGTATCTGGATGCCAGAGATGATGGCGGACAAAGATTGTCGGATCGTGCCTTAAATACTGGTACTGTAGAACTGTCTTGGACGGATGCCAAAAAGAATCCCTGGACGGCTACGCTCTACACTCAGTGGTATCAAAACTACCTTACAAGAATTGAACAAAGACAACGAGGAAGAAAAGTAGAAATAGAGAATACTTATAGTTACGCTCTGACAAATTTTGTAGTAACTAAGACTATTGGTAATTTGTCCTTGTATGCTGGTGTTGATAATCTGTTCAATAAAACCTTTAAAGACAGTGATACGCTTTGGACAGACGGACGTCTATGGCGTGCCGGTGCTGAATGGAAATTCTAAGAGGAGACTGAGCAAATGAAATATGTAGTACTCTATTCGACCCGTACGGGCAATACCCAAATGGTGGCGCAGGCGATCCACTCGGCGCTGCCAGGGGAAACCCCCTGCTGCAATATTAAAGACGGGCTGCCTGACAACTTGGATTCCTATGACTGTGTCTTCATGGGGTTTTGGGTGGATAAGGGCACGGCGGATGATGCTTCTAAAACCGTATTGGCCCAGCTGCACAACAAAACCGTGGCACTTTTTGCTACCTTGGGTGCCGATCCCCAAAGCGAGCATGCCAAAAAATCACTGGAAAACGGGGCAGCCCTGCTGCCCGAAGGGAAGAAACCACTGGCCATGTTTATTTGCCAGGGCAAAGTAGATCCCAAGCTTATTGAAGCCATGTACAAACGCTTCCCGGCTGACAATCTCCATGGCCGGAATGCGGCCAGTGAAGCCCGGCATAAAGCGGCGGCCTCCCATCCGGATGCCAAGGATTTGCAAAATGCCGTGGCCTTTGCCCAGGAAGTGCGGACGGAGGTGGAATTGGACGGTAAGCCATGAAACTAGCGACGTATTTTAATGAACTGAGCCCGGCGGATCAGCTGACCCAGTTCGGGTGCAAAACAGACAATCCTCTAGGGGAAGCATTTTTGACCAAACGAGTGGTGCATGCGGGCATGAAGGGGGCGATGATTCCTCCCCCCGTGGCCCAGGCCCGCTGGAAACAAATTATGAATGGTCAGCCTGAAGGAAATCCCTTGCAAATGGCTTACTTTCATATTCCTTTTTGCAAAACAAAATGCCTGTACTGCGGATTTTTCCAAAATGGAACGGACCAACAGGCCGAGGACAACTATGTACAAATTTTGGTGCAGGAATTGGAACAAGACGCCAAACAGCCTCGGCTCCAGGCAGCCCCCATCCAGGCTGTTTTTATCGGGGGAGGGACGCCTACGTCCCTGTCACCGGAAAACGCCCGGAAATTGCTGTCGGCCATTCGACGCTGCCTGCCCCTTGCCAACGATTATGAATTGACACTGGAAGGTCGGATTCATGATCTGGTGCCAGAGAAAATGGACGTTTGGTTTTCCGAAGGCGTCAACCGGATGTCCTTGGGCGTACAGTCCTTTAACACGAAAGTGCGGAAACAGGTGGGGCGGATTGATGATCGGGATACCGTGTTCCAAAAATTGCGGGAGCTATCTGCTTACAACCAGTGTGCCGTGGTCATTGACTTGATGTACGGTCTGCCGGACCAGACGTTGGACGTATGGAAGCAGGACGTCCTGGACCTGATTGCCTGCGGCGTGGATGGCGCAGATTTGTATCAACTGGATGTTTTTTCTGGCAGTGACCTGGCAAAAGCCATTGACAAAGGAACGCTTTCTCCCGCCGCCGTCACCCAAAAACAGACCGAGATGTTCCAGCTTGGCAAACATCTGATGGATGTGTACGGTTGGAAACGCCTGAGCTTTTGCCACTGGGCCCGGAATAACCGGGAACGGAGCCTGTACAATACCATGGCACGGGCGGGGACACAATTATTCCCCTTTGGCTGTGGGGCAGGGGGCCATGTGGATGGCACCAGTACCATGCTGCACCGGGTCTTGCCTGTGTATGAAAAAATGGTACAGGCCGGGCAGAAACCTTTTATGGCACTAATGGAACAATCGCCCCTTTCGTCTTATGAAAGCGTTGTGCAGGCCCAGATGAACCAGTGCCGGTTGGATCTTTCCGTACTGCAACAGATGGATTCTCGGCTGGAAGAACTGGAATTTTTAGGAAACTTGTGGGAAAACTATGGCCTGTGGAAGTATAATGGTACAGCCTACCAACTGACCGAAGCAGGGCAGTTCTGGCAGGTTAATATGACCCAAACCATTTTGGAATGTATTCAGCTGCTCCTTGCGAAAGCCCCGGAAATTGCCCGCGCCAACGTGGCAGCGCAAGGATAAAGACTCGCAAGATATTTGAAGACACTCTCTATATACGTGGTTATAGCCCTGGAATTTCCAGGGCTTTTTTCATGAAAAGATCATAATAGTAACATAATTATGGTATAATTAAGCTGGTAAAGGAGGCGAGCCTTATGCGGATTATTCCAATGCGGGATTTACGAGATACTGTGAAAATTGAAGAACTTTGCGTTAAAGAACAAGGTCCCGTTTATGTCACAAAAAATGGCTATGGACGCCTTGTGGTTATGGATATCGACTATTACGAAAAGCGGCAGCACCAGTTAGAAGAAGCAAAGCTCCTATTCAAAGGATTGCAGGATTTAAAAGAAGGAAAGGTTGTGGATGGCACTGATGCAATGCAACGCCTCAAAGCCAAATACCATCTCTAAGTATCGGCTGCTACTGACGGAAACTGCGGAAACAGACTTGGATGAGATACTGTCCTACATTTCCTTGAAATTGTGTAATCCATTGGCAGCAACTACCTTTTTTGCCCATTTACAGGATAAATTTACGGAAGTTTGTCTGTATCCGTATAGCAGCCCGGAAATTCAAAATGAGTTCTTAAATGGTGCCTCTATTCGGAGAAAAGTTGTCGATGCGTATCTGTTCTATTATGTCGTACAGGACACCGTAAAAACGGTGACAATTTTAAGAGTCGTGTATGGCCCGCAAAATCAGAAAAGAGTCCAGAAAGACTTGCCACGTTGATGAAAGAAATAGATAAATCCCGGTGGCGCAAGAAATAAAAAACTGCTTGACATTCCTAGCCTTGTTTAGTACAATAATACATGCGGCGTCAAGCGTCGCAGTATTCCCCGATAGCTCAATGGTAGAGCACTCGACTGTTAATCGAGTTGTTGTAAGTTCGAGTCTTACTCGGGGAGCCAATGGCCGGGTGGTCAAGAGGTTAAGACACCGCCCTTTCACGGCGGTATCGCGGGTTCGATTCCCGCCCCGGTCACCATTTTTTATCAAGGGCGCTTAGCTCAGCTGGGAGAGCGTCTGCCTTACAAGCAGAATGTCAGCAGTTCGATCCTGTTAGCGCCCACCATTTTTTCATGCCGATTGCGGCGGGGCGTAGCTCAGTTTGGTAGAGCACCTGCCTTGGGAGCAGGGGGTCGTAGGTTCAAATCCTGTCGCTCCGACCAATATTTTTTTCATGCGGGTGTAGCTCAGTGGTAGAGCCCCAGCCTTCCAAGCTGGTTATGTGGGTTCGATTCCCATCACCCGCTCCATTTCATTTTTGGCCCAGTAGCTCAGCTGGATAGAGCAACGGCCTTCTAAGCCGTGTGTCGAGCGTTCGAATCGCCCCTGGGTCACCAGTAATTATGACGGACTTCCGATGGAAGCCCGTTTTTTGCTATAAGGATGGTTTGCTGTAGGTGTAAATTGTTACAGTAAAAAGTACGAAAGGAGATGCCATGGAAAACTTTGGCTTTGGGGAGCCCTCTATTTACCAGATTTTGTACGAGCATTTGGATGAGCGGGGGTATTTGCCCCGGGATTTTTCTCTTAGGGCAGTGCTCGCAGAAAAGGACGATACAGGCGATGCGGGAATCCTCTTTAGTGACGGCTTCATGGAGGGGAATCTCACAGGCAGCGACAAAGGAGAAGAACAGTCCACTGCCTTACAAACCATTACCCAGCAGGTGATGGAAGGCAGGTACCAAAAGGCAGCAGACGGGCTGAAAGCCTTTTTCGCTCCGGAAGAATCCCACCTCATGAACCAATATGTACTGCCCTTGCAGGAATGGATTTATGAAAAGCGCCATGACTTTGATCCAGAACGACTGGTGTGGTTTGCGGTGCATCTGCTGCAGGAGGCGGATACCGTAGAAATCGTAAAATATGCCCTGACCCTTTTGGAATTTTATGATTTTCATAAGGATGAAGAGATCGCTCCCATGCTCCGCCTTTTGGCCCAGTGCAATGAATTTACCCTGTTCTGTTTACGGGATTTTTCTGTGTGGGATACGGCGCTGGAGGAAATCTTTGGAGTAGCACAGCTGGTCTACGGGTGGGGACGGATTTTTTCCCTGGAAGTATTGGAACCCAAAACAGCGGAAATTCGTCACTGGATGCTACTTCATGGCTGGGACAATGACGTGAATCCGGAATACACGGCGCTCCTCATTGCAGAAGCGGTGGACCTTGCAGGGGTGCTGCGGCAGCCACAATTAAATGGTACTGCATTTCACAGTGCTGCCCACATCGTAGATGCCCTTTTGCCGGATGAACCGGTGCAAGGCATTTCTGGCCTAGCCGATGCCCCAGGATTGCTTAACGAATTTCTCCGCCATGCCAAAGAGCACGCCCACACGCTGGAAGACTATGAAATCGTGTGGCACATTCTTCAGTACGCCCATACTAAATTGCAGGGCAATGCCCAAACTTCTGTGGAACAAGCCTGCGGTGCCGTATTGCAAACTTTTGCCTGTGCCAAAACGGTCCAGGAAGCTATGGAAAAGGGAAAAGGCTTTGCCCTTGCCAGGGCACTGGAACTTCCTTATACCGCCAAAGCAGTGCAGCTTGTGATCCAAAATCCTTTGCAACATGTGGACCTATTGCCCTATGTCCTAAACGGTGACGCCCATCATGACCATCATGTGATGGAGCTGTATGAAGAGCTGTTGCCTGGAATGGCCCTAGAGGAAAGCAAACCATTGACATTGCGCGAGCAGCTGGAAGGGTCCTATATGGATCTCAACCGGATCCTCAGCCAGCTTTACGGCTTTCCTGGCACAGGAGAAACGCTTTTACAGGCGGCACTACGTTCCCCTGCGCTGATGAACCGCCATGCGGCTTTGGAAATTGTGAACCAGTGGCAGGACTTGGGGTACCAGTTATCGGCGCTGTTGCGGGAAGCGGTGGAAAAATTACTGCTACAGGAAACGAGTGAGGATAACCGGGTAAAGGCCAAAGCTATTTTATACCGAAAAAAATAAAGGGTTTTCCTGGGAAAAAACGAATACTATCTATAAAGAAAATCCAGTGGGGGAGGGGATTATATGTTTGAAAAAATCTTAGCACCTGTGGATGGATCGAAAACTTCGTTTAAGGCCCTGAACGTAGCCCGCAGTCTGGCAGAAAAATATGGCAGCGAGCTGATTGTGCTGACGGTGATGGTGCCCTATGGCTCGTTAAATCTTTTGCAATTGTCCTTGGACCAAACCTTGATTGACCAAAATGACCAGGCCATGAAAAAAGCCGGGTATGCCACTTTGGATAAGGCACGGGAGGAAATGGCAGGGTATACTGGCGCAGTAGAGTATGCGGAAGAATCGGGCAATCCTGCAGAAGTGATTCTCCATGTGGCCAAGGAGCGGAAATGTGATACCATTGTCATTGGTAGCCGGGGGCTATCCGGTGTGGAAGAATTTTTGCTGGGGAGCGTCAGCTCCAAAGTGTCCCAGTATGCGGAAGTCCCGGTAGTAGTAGTGAAATAAATAATGCAAAGAAAGACTCCTCCCTTGCGGGGGAGCCTTTTTCCATGGAAAAATCTTAAAATTTTTGCAGGAATTTGCCCTTCCATGGTGAATAAGAATCATGAAAGAGAATTGCGTAGTGGAGGTGGTAGTATGTTCGAGAAAATTTTGGTGCCGGTGGACGGTTCTGAAACCAGCTGGCGTGCTATGAGTGAGGCCCAGGAGCTGGCCAATGCTTTTCATGGGGAATTGATGGTGGTCAATGTGATCCAACCCTACAATAATTCCGCGATGCTTGTGGTACCTTTGGATCAGGCCACTATCAGCCAAGGCAATGCCGAGCTGACGAAAATTGGTAACAGCGTATTGGAAACGGCCAAAGAAAGACTGGCGGGTTTCAAAGGCAAGAAATCCTTTGACCTGGAAGTAGGGCATCCGTCCGAGCGGATTTTGGCTATCTGCAAGGAAAAACAGTGCACGGCTATCGTTATCGGCAGCCGGGGCCTATCCGGGATTGCAGAATTTTTCCTGGGCAGTGTCAGCTCCAAGGTATCCCAGTATGCGGATGTGCCGGTCTTGATTGTGAAATAACTCTCGCAGAGAAAAGGAGGAGCCACTATGATCAATAAAATCCTGGTTCCGGTGGACGGATCCAAAATCGCCCTGAGGGCATTGAACTTTGCGGTAGAAATTGCGGAGAAATTTGAGTCCCAGATCATTGTTTTGAATATTGATATACCCTATGATCTGTCCCGGATTAAACCGCCTAAGAAAGACAAGGACGGCCATGTTATCGTAGAAGAAGGCGCGCCGACACCGCTGGATGACGCCAAAAAAGAAGTAGAAAAAACCAAATATGAAAATGTGACCTATAAGAAAGTGGTGGACATTGATCCGGCCGAACGGATCTGTTTGGAAGCCGAAAAAAGTGATGTGGACATCATTGTCATGGGCAATCGCGGTATGGGGGTATTGGCCGGGTTCTTCCTGGGCAGCGTCAGCACCAAAGTTTCTCAAAGTGCGCCTTGCCCGGTAACCATCGTGAAATAATCACATAAACCATAGTACCGCTCCAAAACGCTTTTATAGGACAACGAGAAAACGCCGTACGCTTTGCTTGCGTACGGCGTTTTCTCGTTGTTCATTATCTTGCTAGTCGAGCCCGTGCTCTTTTGTGGAGTACAGCCAGGATTAGGCAGAGCAGGATGATTCCGGTGGCAAGGGTGAGCGGTGCGTTAGCGCCGGAATAGCCGGCTACCAGATAACTGATGAGGCAGCAGAAGGCAACGGTACAGGCATAGGGAATTTGCGTCCCCACGTGCTGCATGTGATTACACCCGGCACCGGAGGAAGAAAGAATGGTGGTATCGGAAATGGGGGAGCAGTGATCTCCAAAAACGGAACCGGCCAGAGTAGCTGCCAGCGTCACGGTCATAATTTCACTGGGTGCTGCCTGGCAGATAAAGACAACGATGGGAATAAAAATCCCAAAAGTACCCCAAGCTGTGCCGATGGAAAAGGACAGTCCTGCTGCCACCAGAAAAACAATGGCGGGGATTAATTGGATGGGCAGATGGCTGTTTTCTACCAGCATACCGATATATTTGCCGGTGCCTAGATAATTTTGGCACAGGGAACCGATGGTCCAGGCCAGGGTCAGAATAATATAGGCGGGTACCATGGTGTTGATACCGGTAGGAATATTGCTCATAAAATCTTTGAAGGTTAAGAGTTTTCGCGGTACAAATTGGATAAAAGCGATGATGAGCGCACCAAATCCGCCCAAGACTAGCGCTGCGGAAGAGTTACAATTGCCTATGGCAGCCTGGAAAGAAAGGCCTTCGGACCAGTAACCGCCATTATACAACATGGCCAAAATGGTGAACACAATTAAAGAACCGATGGGAATAATCAAATCCCACACCGTGCCCTGGGTGGAAATGGGGCCTTGTGCCTCCATGAGTTTTTCATCAATAGCGCCCAATTCTCCCTGGGTTTCTGCTTTCCATTCGGCTGTGGCCATGGGGCCAAATTCCAAATCCGTGAAGGACAGCAAAATCACCATCAGGATGGTCAAAATGGCGTACATGTTATAGGGAATGGTGGCAAAAAATGCGGAGAGTTCGTTCGGGAAGGCCCCGGTTTCATACAATGTGGAGCCTACCGCTGCCGCCCAGCTGGATACCGGGGCGATGATGCACACCGGGGCTGCGGTGGAGTCAATGATATACGCCAGTTTAGCACGGGAAACTTTGTACCGGTCCGTCACGGGTTTCATCACGGTGCCCACCGTCAGGCAGTTAAAATAATCGTCGATAAAAATCAGCACGCCCAAAATGCTGGTAGCAAGTTCTGCCGCTCGTTTGTTTTTGATTTTCTGGGTGGCCCATTTTCCATAGGCCTGGGAGCCACCAGCTTTGGTGACCACACAGACCAAAGCGCCTAGTAGCGCCAGGAAAATAATGATGTTAAACTTATCCGGGGTCCCCACCGTCTTGGCCATGATTTCAAAACTCATGGCACTGCCGGCAATAAATCCACCACCGGTACTAAACGAATAAATCAGTCCGCCGGACAGGATGCCCAGCAGCAGGGACGACACCACTTCTTTGGTGGCAAGGGCCAAACCAATGGCTATTACAGGAGGGAGAAGGGACAAAATCCCTACGTCAATGGGTTCCATACGTCATGCTCCTTTGTCATATCTTGAAGTAAAAAATGAAAATATGTATTATTTTATCATATTTTGTCTGGCTGTCCACAATTTTTACAAATTTTGTCCATAAATCATGGAACTGTGTTATAGTTTAAAGCAGAACGCAATGCGGGAGGGATCGTTGTATGGAGAATATTTTTGCTTGGATCAATTCGGTGCTTCGCTTTGTGGGGCCGTTGTCGGACTCTTTCTGGGATGTGCCCACCATGGTGTCGTGGTACCACAATATTCCGCTTTTGGGAAGTTTTTCCCTGGCTATTGTGGTGCTGGTAGGATCGGGGATTTATTTTACTCTGCGGTTGGGGTTTGTCCAGCTGACCCATTTTCCCCAGGCTATCCGGCTTTTAACGGCTAAACGGCAAGTAGAAACGGGGATTTCTCCGGTAGCGGCCTTTTTGCTCAGCTCTGCTATGCGAGTAGGGCCGGGCAATATCTTAGGTGTTACCGGAGCCATTTCCGTGGGGGGACCAGGTGCGCTATTTTGGATGTGGATTTCAGGTTTTTTCGGCATGGCAACCGCTTTTGTGGAAGGTACGTTGGCCCAGCTTTTTAAGGAAAAACGCCAGGGCGAATTTGTGGGTGGCTTGCCCTTTTATGGCAGGGCTTTATTCCATGGCAGTGCCAGTGTAGGGATTTTTCTCTCTTTGCTATATATCTTTTATGCGCTAGGCTGCCTGCCCGCCCAGGGATTTAATGTGGTGTCTTCTGTAGGGGCGATTGCTTCTCTTGTAAGCGGGACGGAAATCCCTGTTTCCTCCGTCTTTTATTATGTAGTGGCGGCCCTGGTGCTTATTAGTACTGCCGTGGTAGCCTTTGGCGGTATTCGCAAGGTAACCCAGGTAACCAACAAAATGGTGCCGGTGATGGCTGTGGTGTATGTGGTAACGACCGTCTTTCTCATTGTGACCAATATTGATTCCGTAGCCTATTTTTTTACGGCAGTTTTTGCCGGCGCTTTCCATCCCGATGCCTTTTTTGGCGGCGTCTTTGGTACAGCGTTGGTGCAGGGCGTGAAACGGGGGCTTATGAGTAACGAAGCCGGGCAGGGGACTATCACCATGAGTGCGGCCTCTGCCGATGATCAGCACCCCTGTGAACAAGGACTTCTCTCTGCGGCCGGTGTTTTTCTGGATACCCATATTGTGTGTACCATGACTGGTTTTATTGTGGTGATGGCCCACGTGTGGACGCTAGATCCTGCAGCATGGAAAGCGGCGGGGAAATTGCCGGCATATCTGTTATCCGTATCGGCGCTTACAGGACGGACAGGAATGAATACGGTGATTACCGTGCTGCTCACCCTGTGCTTTTGCCTTTTTGCCTACACTTGCCTTATCGGGATGTTCTCCTTCTCCGAAATTGCAGCGGCAAGACTGGGCACCAGCCCGAAAATTATCACCATCGTGCGCTGCCTGTGCCTAGCAGTTGCTACTTTTGGCATTCTGGTAAATTTAGGCGGGTATGACCTGGGAAATTTGTGGGCCTTTTCCGATTTGGCTAATATTATCATGGTGTATTGCAACGTGCCGCTGCTATATAAAGGGTTTTCCTATGTGTTGGCGGCTAAGGAACATTTTGCCAGTGCAAGCACCGAACCTTTCAGCGGCAGCGTGATTGGGATGGAAACCCCTTGCTGGCCGGAGCAGGAATAAAATGGCGAGTCTAGTGTAACGAGGTAACGTTCTCCATATTTTACAAAATCAATAGTCCTGACAGAAAGCAGTTAGAAATGAGTTGTATAAGCAACCCGTTTTTGACTGCTTTTTATTTATTCATAGGCATTTAGTTATGAAAACGATTGAATCAAATTCATACTAAACAAGAATGATATTTTTTTGGAAACATAATATATAAAAAATGACACTAAAAGTACTAAAAATAGTATTATAAAAACCAAAATCAATAAAAATATTGGACAGATAAAAGAAAAAATGATATTTTAATTAAAGAATAGTTATTGTGAAATTCCTTAATTTTTTCATAAGGTGGACATGAAATGAATAAGATCTTTAAGGTCATCTGGAGTCGGGTCAAGCACTGTTGGGTGGTGGTATCGGAAATTGCCCATGCCAATAGCAAACCAAAGAGTGAACGGATATCTGTGGCAGGGAAAACGGCTGCTGTCACGGCAGCGCTATCTCTGCTGTTGAGTGGGACTGCTTTGGCATACCAGCGCAACGGCCAGTACCTTTGGGGTATAGATACTGACGGAAAGCTCTTATGGCAAATTACAAATACAGACCATACCGGCGATTCATCCGGCTATGTTTTTGTATGGAACGGCGGGGACTATTCTCCCGGCATGACATGGAACGGCACCCGGTTTGTTCCGATTACGGTTGGCTATGGAAATGGTGGGGTACACTTTTATAGTGTGAATACAAAGGATGTTACTGTTAGCAATGCGGGCTCAAATTACAATAACGATGGTGCTACAGGAAATCTAGCTTTGGCTGCAGGCGTGGGCGCTAGTGCTAAAGCCAACTATTCCATTGCTTTAGGGACCAATGCGAATGTAGACGCTAGTAGTGGTTATGGGATTGCCATTGGCCGCCATGCCTCTGTCACCGGCGGAACGACTAAAGGATATTACGGCGACTACGCTTCCTACGGCGTGGCCATCGGGGATGGTGCAGCAGCTAAAGGGAATAGCGCCTTTGCGTTAGGAGATTCTTCTGCTGCGCTTGCAGATGGTACTGTGGCCGTGGGTAAAGAAAGCTATTCTGGCACAGCAGATTCTGTGGCACTGGGAAGCTCTTCCGTGGTGACGGAAAGTGCTGGGCAGACCCTGAATGCACAGTGGCAATATAAGCAGATGGCGTCTTATACGGACAAACCCAATATTGTGGGGACATTTAATAGAACGGTGCAAGGTACTGCAGGTACTACCACAGCAGGGGCCACAGCCACCGTTAATAGTAAGTCCATTTCTTCCACCACGGATGGCGTCAATGGCAATCAGAATACAGTCACGTATACTTATAGTGACAATGTAGCAAAGTCCGGCGGAGCCTTATCCATTGGTAACGGCGATACCGGCGGCAATCGGCGGATTCAGAACGTAGCTGCCGGGCAAACTGCTGCAACCTCTACTGATGCGGTGAACGGGGCGCAGCTCTATGCTGTTATGACAAAGCCTATGACCGTAACGGGCAATGAAAATCAGGGCTCCGGTACGGGCAGCGGTTCAGATCAAATTCTAGGGTCAAAATTAACCATTGCGGCCGCTGGTACGACTAGAACCAGCGGGGAGTATAGCGGACAAAATATTAAAACGACGGTGTCTGACGGCAACGTCTCTCTTGCTATGGCCAAATCCCCAGAATTTACTAAGGTGACCACGGGCGTTACCAGCATGAATGCTACAGGCCTAACCGTGGGAAATGGTCCCTCTGTGACCGTGAACGGTATCAATGCCGGCAACATGCAAATCACCAACGTGCAAAGTGGTGGGAATACCGATAGCAATGCTGCCAATATTGGGGATGTGAAAAGTTATGCCCAGTGGACCGTGAAAGATACCGGCGACGGCAGCAAAGTGATTAATGCCGCCACGCCGCTGGTAGTTTCCGGGGATGAATATGTCACCACAAAAGTTGACGCTAATGGCCTAAAAGTAGGTCTGGATGCGAACAAACTGGGCAAGAACATTAACATCACCGAAAATAGCAGCGTTACCAACATCAACGAAACCATTGCCAAGGGAACAAAATATGCCGGGGATGACGGCACCGTTATTTCCAAAGCACTGGGTGAAACTCTTAACGTTGTAGGTGGAGCAGATAGTGCTAAGCTTACCGATGGCAACATCGGCGTAAATAATGTGAATGGGCAGCTGAAAGTACAGCTGGCGCAAGATCTAAACGGCATCAGCTCCATTACCAATGGGCCTACTCGTATCACGATTGATGGTGTCCACAATAACGTGAATTTGGGCGGCGCCCAGATCACCAATATGCAAAGTGGTGGCACGGTAGAAAGCAATGGGGCAACCATTGGGGATGTCAAATGCGGCATGGACATTGTCGTCGAAGAGCTGACCAATAAAGGTCTGCAGTTTGCGGCTAACGACAACAAAGACGGCGTGACCAACAAACTGGGCAGCAAAGTTTCCGTTCTTGGAGCCGATAAGAAGACCGATCACGAATACA
>DXYB01000033.1 GCA_019416065.1 Acidaminococcus sp.
GGTTTTGTGAAGGTAAACGTCCACAAGACCCCAACATTTATTATAGAACCAGAAATAAGGCAAGGATAAAGGCAGGCGATATCGCCTGCCTTTTCTTGCTTTCAGCGTCTAAATGGCCTATAATCAACAGTATCAGGTATACTATGAAACGTCCATCTGGGAGGAGACAATTCATGAAAAAAATTGATACGGACTGCATCAATACCTTGCGCTTTTTATCCATAGATGAAGTACAGGCGGCCAACTCCGGGCATCCCGGACTGCCGCTGGGGACGGCTCCCTTGCTTTATACGGTGTGGGACCGTTTTATGAAATACAATCCGGAAAACCCTTCCTGGTTTAACCGGGATCGGTTTGTGCTGTCTCCCGGACATGGGAGTGCCCTGCTGTACGCCATGCTACACTTGGCAGGGTATGGGGTATCCCTGGAAGATTTGAAAAATTTCCGGCAATGGGGCTCCAAGACGCCCGGGCATCCGGAGTATGGGGTTACCCCTGGCGTTGATGTTTCCACCGGGCCGCTGGGACACGGCTTTGCTATGGCGGTGGGTCTTGCCATGGCAGAAGCCATGCTGGCAGCCCGCTATAACCAAAAGGGATTCCCGCTGGTGGATCACTATACCTATGGGATTACCTCCGACGGGGATCAGATGGAAGGCGTTGCTTCTGAAGCCGCTTCCCTGGCCGGGACACTGGGCCTTGGAAAACTGATCTTCTTGTACGATGATAACCATATTACCATTGAAGGGGATACCCAGCTGGCGTTCCGGGAAAACGTGGGAGAGCGTTTCAAAGCGTACGGCTGGCAGGTGCTCCATGTGGATTCGTCCGAGGATGTGGAGGCACTGGCTGATGCCATAGAGGAAGCTAAAAAAGATACCAGGCATCCGTCCCTGATCATCGTGCGGACCCATATCGGTTTTGGCAGCCCCCGGCAGGACATGGCCAGTGCCCACGGGGAACCGCTGGGCGCGGACAATGTGAAGAAAACCAAGGAAGCTGCCGGATGGGACGGAGAAAAATCTTTTTATGTTCCCAGCCATGTGAAACGTAGATTCAAGGATAAACTAGCTAAATGCCAAAAGCAGGAAGCGGACTGGAAGACATTGGTAGAGAAGTATCAACAGAAATACCCGGAACTGGGGCGGGAATTTGCCGAGCGTCTCACGGGACAGGTGGATTTGGACAGCAAAGAGCTATTGGCTGCGTTTAAAGATACGGATAAGGTTGCTACCCGGGCTGCGTCCGGAACGCTGCTACAGCTTTTGGCGGATAAAATCCCCGCCCTCACTGGCGGCAGCGCGGACCTGGGCCCCTCTAACAAAACGGAAATGAAGGGTAAAGGTTTCTTCACTCCGGAAGATCCATTAGGCCGGAATATTCATTTCGGTATCCGGGAACATGCCATGGGCTGTATCGTTAACGGATTGGCGCTACATGGCGGCCTATTGCCCTTTGGGGCGACCTTCCTGGTGTTTACGGATTTTATGCGGCCGGCATTGCGGATGGCAGCACTGATGCATATCGGCAGCGTTTTCGTCTATACCCACGACAGCATTTTTGTGGGAGAAGACGGGCCGACCCATCAACCTATTGAACAGACCATGAGTTTGCGTCTTATGCCCAACGTGAGTGTGTTCCGCCCGGCTGATGCGCTGGAAACCGCTATGGCCTGGAAAGCGGCCTGCGAGAATCGGACCCAGCCCACGTGTCTTTTGCTGACGCGGCAGGGACTTCCCGTTCTCCATGGGTATGAAAAAGTAATCGCCAAAGGGGCAGGCAAAGGGGCCTATGTGCTCAGCCCTTCCCCTCGGGACAAAGTGAAAGCGGTGCTGCTGGCTACCGGCAGTGAGGTGCATCTGGCTCTAGAAGCCCAGAAAGCCCTGGCTGCCAAACATATTGGGGTGCAGGTCGTATCCATGCCCAGCTGGGACGTATTTGAAAAACAAAGTCGCGCCTACAAGAAAAAGGTGCTGCCGAAAGATGTCCCCACTATTGCCTTAGAAGCGGGTGTCCGCACTGGCTGGGCCCGCTATACGGGCAGCGAGGATCGGGTCCTTGGCATTGATACCTTTGGGGCGTCTGCTCCGGGAGAAACCGTGTATAAGGAATATGGCTTTACCGTGGAGCATGTTATGGATATGGTGAAAAAGTTAAAATAAATAGGAAAAAACGGAGCTGTTAGGGTGCAACAGCCCCGTTTTTCAAAGAAAGGGTGGTAACTATGTTTCATTTGCTCACCATTGCTGGTTCTGATTCTTCCGGAGGTGCCGGTGTCCAGGCTGACCTGAAAACTTTTGCGGCTAATGGCTGCTATGGCATGAGCGTGATTACTGCAGTAACGGCACAGAACACTACCGGTGTTACCGCCATCCAAAATATTGATCCGGACGTGATCGGAGCACAGATTGATGCGGTATTCCAGGATATCCGGGTAGATGGAGTGAAAATCGGTATGGTATCAGCGTCCCCCCAGATCCAAGTTATTGCGGAAAAAATGCGGCAATATGCACCTAAGGTCTTGGTAATTGATCCCGTGATGGTGGCGACCAGCGGTGCCTATTTGTTGGAAAGGGAAGCTCGGAAAGACCTGAAAGAAAAGCTCCTCCCCCTGGGTACCTTGCTCACACCCAATATGATGGAAGGGGAGGTACTGGCAGATTTAACAATTAAAACAGAAGCGGATATGGAAAAAGCGGCTGCCATTATTTGCGCGCAAGGGGCGCAGGCCGTCATGCTAAAAGGCGGACACCTAACAGATACGGCCGATGATTATTTGCTGCAAACGGACGTTAACGGGGAGAAAAAAGGAACCTGGTTTAAAGGTCCCCGTTTTGCCAATCCCAATACCCATGGCACCGGGTGCAGTCTTTCCTCTGCCCTTGCCGCCAATCTGGCAAAAGGATACAGCCTGCAAGAAGCAGTACAACGGGCCAAGGACTATGTGGCTCTCGGGATTGCCCATGGCCTGCCGGTGGGGCACGGGCACGGGCCCATTCATCATTTTTACAGTTTGTATGAAAAAGCAGGCTGGGAGGATTGCCTGAAGGAGTAAAAGGTATGGAACCTTGGGAAAAATTTCCCCAAATCAGTGAGGCGGTGCAAAAACGCCGGCCGCTGCTCCACCATATTACCAATTATGTGACGGCGGGATTTTGTGCGGATGTGGCGCTTGCGGCAGGGGCATTACCCATGATGACGGATGCCCCTGAGGAAGTGGAAGATGCGGTAGAAAATGCAGATGCGTTGGTGTGCAATTTAGGGACGTTCAGCGCAGCACACGCAGAAGCCATGGCAAAAGCGGCCCGCTGGGCAAAAGTTTGTCAGGTTCCCGTGCTGCTGGACCCGGTGGGAACCATGACGTCCTCCATGCGGCGGAAAACAGCCCTGCTGCTTTTGGAGGAAGGCGTCTCCGTGCTAAAAGGCAATGGGGCCGAAGCGCGCTCTCTTTTGGGAGAAAATGGCCCCATGGAAGGGCGGGGGGTGGATTCCCTGCCGGATGCCAGCCCGGAAACGCTGGCAAGAAACCTCGCCCGTAAATTTTCCTGCGTGGCGGTTATAACAGGCCCTACAGATGCCCTCAGCGATGGGACGCATACCCTGCTGGCCCGCAACGGTTCCTTCTACCAGCAGAAAATCACCGGAGCTGGATGCATGACAGGAAGCCTTATGGCCGCCGGGATCGCGGTGGCAGATTCGCCGCTGGAAGGTGCCTTGTGGGGCCTGACGCTGATGAACGTAGCTGCAGAAAAAGCGGAAGCAGGTTGTCAGGGTCCGGGATCTTTCCGAATGGCACTTTTGGATGCCATTTACCAAACTGATGGGCAGGAACTTTTGAAAAAGTTTCAGGGAGGCTGGGATGCAAAGCATTGATTACAGCATATATCTGGTGACAGATCGGCATTGTCTCCGAGAAAGGGACTTTTATGCTGCGGTGGAAGAAGCCCTGCGGGCTGGCGTGACCTTGGTACAGTTGCGGGAAAAAGCCATGACACCAAAAGAACTGACCGTGGAAGGCCAAAAAATGCTCGCACTGTGCCGGCGCTATCAGGTACCACTTTTGATTGATGACCAAATTGAAGTGGCTAAAGCGTTAGGTTGTGCCGGAGTTCACCTGGGCCAGGAAGATGATGCCATTGCCAAAGCACAAAAGGTATTAGGATCGGACGCGGTGATCGGGATTTCTGCTCACAATGTAGAAGAAGCGATAGCGGCAGAAACGGCCGGTGCTACGTACCTGGGGGTGGGAGCTATGTATCCTACCGGCAGCAAGAAAGATGCCAAACTATTGCCAGCGGGCATGCTGCGCAAGATCACGGAAACCGTGCACATCCCTGTGGTGGGTATCGGTGGGATCCATGAAGCCCAATATCAGGAGGTCCTGGCACAGGGAGCCTCCGGATGCGCTATGATCAGCGGGATCCTGGGGGCGGACGACATTACAGCCACGGTAAAGTGCCTCAAAAAAGTAGCGGCGGCCTGCAGAAAGTAACGGGGAAAGCGTATGGCAAGGAATCAAAAAGCGGAGCAGTTGGGAAAAAGGTTGCTGAACCAGTTTACCCGGCAGATTACGGATGCTGTTTTTCTTTTTCTGGAGAGCGATGCGGCGCTCTACCAGGAGTACCAGGACGTGCTGAAAGAAAGCAGCCAAAGTAGCGTCAATTCTGTGCTGGGCAAAATGATTACCGAAGCGTATGGCCTAGATAACCTAAACAAGGAGACCCATCCGAAAAGTCAGCTGCTGAAAAAATACACACGCCACAGTGTGCGTTGGGAAAAGAAACTGACCCAAGCCCGGCGAAAAGTTTTGTATGGCGGGGAAACACTGTTTACCATGGCAAGGGATGACGTGCGTAGTGAAGATGAGGAAAAAGCGGAACCAAAAAAGAAGGCGCCCCAGGAAGAGAGCCTCTTTACAGAATAAAGAAACCGGCAGGAAGTGTTCCTGTCGGTCATTTTGTTAGTGTAGTGTCTTTGCGCCAACGGCTTTTTGTTCTACCTCCGTAGCACTTTTTGCCGCTTCCGGGAGGATGATTTCCGTGCCTTTATCATAGGCCAAGGAAAGTTCAAATTGCAAAGTGGAGCTGCTTAAAAACGCCTGAGCCATTTCCTGTTGCTGGGGCGTAACCTGGCCGGTGATGGTGGCCGCTTCCAGAATTTCTTTGCCGGATGTCCGGAGCACTGGAGTGAGATCCATGGATAGGCCTACGAGCCTGCCTGATTTTTTATCAATCACGGCCCGGTAGGTTAGATCTCCCATTTTCTTTAACGCATTTTTCACCGCTTTTTGACCATCGGTTTTGGCATTGCGTTTGTTGGTCTTAAAGAGTTTTTGACTGTCCAGTGTCACATCAATGACTTTGGTCGTACCTTTATCGCTGATGATTTTTGTGGATTTTACATTTTTCTTAAAGGTATCCAGGCTTTTTTGGACTTCTTTTTCTGTGGGAACGGTAAATGAAACGCTGCGTTTCTTCCAGGATTTGCCATCATGGATGTATTCGTCCAGGGTATTCCCATTTTGAAAGGCATAAAAGGTAACAGCCTGTTCCATTGGCTTTTTGGACCCCAGCATGACGAGCTTTGCGGTTCCCTTGCCTTCCATTTTCATCTGGGGCGTTGTATCTTTTTCCTTTGGATCCTGAAGTTGCCCCGTAGTGATAACGTTCCCGCTTATAACGGGGGTGAAAAAAGATCCTTTGAGATTGTACTGCACCGCAGGGGCTTTCTCTAAAAGTGCATGGGCTTTTAACACCTCATCTAGTCCCGGCTTACTGGCAGCCTGGGCCAGTGGGCTTGACAGCAAAACAAACGCCGCTGCGGCGCCCAGTATGCGAAGCTTATTAAAAAATTTCATAGGACAGGCCTCCTTAACAAATGACGATACGTATTTATACGTTATATTATAGCGTATTTTTTGGCCGAGAGCTGCATTTTTTCAAAAAATGAGGGGAACGGGATCTATGCGGCTCCCGCCAGGTAGAAAAATTTGCGCTGGGTTCGGAAACTTACTATAATAAAAAAAGAAAAAAAGGGACGAAGGAGTTCGTATATGGCAGGAGAAAAGCAAGTGGTACTGCTGACCGGTGCCAGTGGAGGGATTGGACGGGAAACCGCCATACTGCTGGCCCAAACCGGGTTTACGGTGTATGGCGCCGCCAGGCAGTGGGATAAAGTCAATGAACTTAGCCAGTATGGGGTGATTCCCCTGCAGCTGGATGTAACCAAACCCTATTCCTGTGAACAGGCGCTGCAGCAGATTTTGCGGCAGCAAGGGACGTTGGATGTTTTGATTAACAATGCAGGGTACGGCTCGTATGGCGCTGTAGAAGATGTGCCGCTGCAGGAAGCCCAGGCTCAACTGGATGTGAATGTATTGGGCCCTGTTCGTCTGATTCAGTATGTACTGCCGGTGTTTCGTCGACAGCATCATGGACGGATTGTGATGGTCTCTTCCATCGCAGGGCGGGTTACGGGACCCTATGGCGGCTGGTATCATGCCAGCAAATATGCCTTGGAAGCCCTCAGTGATGCGCTCCGGATGGAACTTAAAGAAATGGGAATCCGGGTGGTACTGGTGGAACCAGGCCTTGTGAAAACGAATTGGGGGATGATTGCGGCAGACCATTTGGAAAACGCCAGCAAAAATGGCCCCAATGCGCTGTCCTGTGCTAAAGTCGCCCGCGGCATTCGCCGCTTGTATCAGAAAAAATGGCTTACCAGCCCGAAAAAGGTTGCACAGACGATTTTCCTGGCAACCCGTTCCGCCCGCCCTCAGTCCCGGTATTTTGTGGGTCTGGATGCGTACCTGATTTTTTGGGCCCGTGCGCTATTGCCTACTGAACTTTTTGATACCCTGGCACGCTGGATCATGCGGCGGTTATAACTGGCTGTTTTGTAAAAATTCTTGGATGGCGCTGGCGTACCCCTCTGGGTTGTCCCCAATGGCAGTGGCATGTCCGCTGCCTTGAAAATACACCAGCTTTTTCTGCGGACTGCTGCAGGCGTTCAGCAGATTTTCTGCAATGTGGGGCGGAATCAGCTGGTCCACGTCCCCGTGGAGAAAAAGTACCGGCGCTTTCATGTGTCGGACCTGCTCCAGCGGGTCCAGGTCTCCCAGCGTTTTTCCCGTGTGGTAGTACAAAGCGCCCCGGAAAAAAGGCTCCGTCATTTCCATCCCCCACAGCAGGCGTTCATCTCCGGTATAATGCAGTAGTTTTTCCTGTCCCAGTTCCAGGATGTTGCCATAGGAGCTATCGGCCACACAAAAGGCCATCCCGTTTCCGTCTTTGCTGCCTGCATACAAAAGACTCATGGCAGCGCCTAAAGAAATCCCATGAAAGCCGATGGTTCCACCCGGTGTTTTGGCGTGGAGGTAGCGTACCCAGCTGTTCATATCATCAATGTCGTGAATCCCCCAGTCATCTGTACGGCCACCGCTTTCTCCATGCCCCCGGATGTCCGGCATTAAAATATTGTATCCCAGTTTTTGATATATCTTTGCATAGGGGACGCTCATGGTCCGGTTCTGGTACAACCCATGGAGAATGATCACGGTTTTCTGGCTGCCCATAGGAATATAGGTGCCTGTCAGTTTGGTGCCATCGGCACTGGTTACCTGTATTTTTTGCCACCTGTTTTCTGCTTCCAGCTGATGGATGGTTCCCAGGTCATTCCGGTGATTTTCGATGCCTAGCACCTTGTCCCATGGCTCAGAAAATAGCTCCTGATAGGCTAGGTTACCGGCATAACAGCCAGCTCCAATTAGCAGCAATAGCACCAGCAGCACCAGGTATTTCAAAAAATCCCAAAGAAAACGCATGCCCAAAAATCCTTTCCCCTATGATAAAATCATAGTATAAAGTGGCATTGCAGAAGAAATGGGGCTAAAATGCGAACAATATTTGAACAATCCGATGTCAAGGAAAAATACTTGACATTCTTTTTTTTGCAGTGTAGAATAGCTCCTGGTGATGTTGGTCATGGATCCCATACACAAGAAAGTGCGGTTTGGTGAGTTGTACGATGCCTATGGCACGCTGCTCACGCCGAAACAACAACGCATCATGGAAGCGTACTTTTATGAAGATCTTTCCCTGGGGGAAATCGGGGAGCACACTGGCAGCAGCCGGCAGGCCGTATACGATCTCTTAAAACGGGTAGAAAAATCCCTGGAAGGATACGAGGCCAAACTTCATATGTTAGAACAAAGAGACGCTATCCAGGATAAGCTGCGCAAGGCGCTGGCACTTTTGGATAGTCGTAAAGAAAGCAGTCGGCAGGATGTGAAACATATTCTGCAGGAACTGCTGGATGAAAGCAGGTAGTTATGGCTTTTGAAATACTGACAGACAAATTAACAGCAGCCATCCAAAAACTCCGGGGACAAAAAACCATTTCGGAGCAGGATCTGAAAGCGGCCCTGCGAGAAGTCCGCCTGGCGCTTTTGGAAGCGGATGTTAATTTCAAGGTGGTCAAGGAATTTACCCAAAAGATTAAAGAACGGGTAGAAGGCCAGCAGGTAACGGCTGGATTGACCGCCGGGCAAAGCATTATCAAGGTCGTCCATGAAGAGCTCATTGCTCTTTTGGGCGGTACCCAAAGCAAGTTAAATATCTCTTCCACGCCGCCGACCATTATTATGCTGGTAGGTCTCCAGGGTGCTGGGAAAACCACCACGGTGGGGAAACTAGCCAATTACCTGCGCAAAAGCGGCAAGAAACCGCTATTGGTTGCCGGGGACATTTACCGTCCCGCCGCCATTACCCAGCTGGAAGTCATTGGGAAGCAGCTGAATATGCCGGTATTTACCATGGGGGACCAGGTATCCCCAGTGGAAATTGCCAAACAGTCTCTCACAAAGGCCAATGACCTGTTGTGTGATACGATCATCATCGATACCGCCGGACGGCTGCACGTGGACGAAGCGCTGATGAACGAACTCAAGGAGATCAAAAGTGCCGTTTCACCGGATGACATTCTCCTGGTGGTGGATGCCATGACGGGGCAGGATGCCGTCACGGTGGCTGATGCCTTTAACAAGGCCCTTGGCATTACCGGCCTTGTGGTGACCAAACTGGACGGCGACGCCCGGGGCGGTGCGGTTCTTTCTGTGAAAGCTGTAGCGGGCTGCCCGGTAAAATTTGTGGGTATGGGGGAAAAGCTGGATGCTCTCCAGCCTTTTTATCCGGACCGTATGGCTTCCCGTATCCTGGGAATGGGAGATGTGCTCTCCCTGATTGAAAAAGCCCAGGAAGCGGTGGACGTGGACCAGGCCAAAAAAATGGCCGCGGCCATGAAGAAAAATGAATTCACCCTGGATATGTTCCTGGAACAGATGAAACAGGTGAAAAAACTGGGTTCCTTGGAATCCATTCTCGGTATGCTCCCTGGCATGGGGAAATTTGCTAAGCAGCTGGAAGGGGTGGACTTAGACGGCAAAGAAGTGCGCCGCCTGGAAGCCATTATCACTTCCATGACACCGAAAGAGCGGCGGGATCCCCGTATCATCAATGGGTCCCGCAGGCAGCGGATCGCCAAAGGCTGTGGGCAGAGAGTACAGGATGTCAATCGGCTCTTAAAGCAGTTTGAGGAAAGCAAGAAGCTGATGAAAACCATGCAGGGCATGAACAAGTATGCACGGAAGGGCAGATTCAAACTGCCCTTCCTGCAATAAATACAATCCTTATAAGGAGGTGAAAATTGTGGCAGTTAAAATTCGTCTGAAACGTATGGGTGCCAAAAAACGCCCGTTCTATCGTATCGTTGTTGCCGATGAGCGCTTCCCCCGGGATGGTCGTTTCATTGAAACGGTAGGGACTTATGATTCTACGGTGGATCCTGCTGTGGTCAACATCGATGAAGAAAAGGCTCTTTCCTGGATGAAAAAAGGCGCGAAACCGACGGATACGGTTCGCTCCATGTTCAGCAAGCAGGGCCTGATGACCAAGCTGGCTGATGATAAGGCAGCGAAATAAGGAGGCAGGCTATGAAAGAGATAGTTGAGGTCATTGCTAAGGCTATCGTGAGTCAGCCCTCCGCGGTGCAGGTGGAGGAGGAAAAATCCGGTTCTACGGTAACCCTCAAACTCAACGTGGCACCGGAAGACATGGGTAAAGTGATCGGCAAACAGGGCCGCATTGCCAAGGCAATTCGTTTGGTGATGAAAGCAGCCGCTACCCGGGAAAACGTCAAAGTCATTGTGGATATTGATTAAAGGGGAATTGCCATGGATAAAATGACAGTAAGGGTGCCGGTAGTCATCAAAGCCAAGGTCACGGAAGACTTGAAAGCCAAGATCATTGCAGATACAAAACGGCAGGTCCAAGCGGCGGAACTGGACTTTGAACAATTCCAGTTTACTGCCAAACGCGCACTGAACGAACAGGCCGCCGCCGGTCAGGACGCTGTTCGCGCCCTAAGTCAGCAGATTGAGTACGAAAAAAGTCAGCGGGAACATGCTTTGCAGGAGTTAAAGGCAAAGCTGGAACGGGCGGAAAACCTGGAAATCGGCAGTGAAGTCGGTCACGGTACGTTGGAACGCACCGTGGAGATCACTGTAGGATCTGACCTGGAAGCCCTCATGGGAGCCGAAATCCTGACAGAAGACGGCAAAGTGATCGGATTCAGGGAATAAACACATGGAAGAAACAATTGTGATTGGCAAGATTGTCGCCCCGCATGGTGTGCGGGGCGAATTTCGCATTATGCCCCAAACGGACCATCCGGAACGCTATACCGGAGCAAAACAGCTGCAGCTGGATACTGGGGCTGTGTACCAGGTGGAGCATATCCGCCCTCATAAGCAGTTTTATTTAGTCAAAGTGTCCGGCATTGAGGATATGGATGCGGCAGAACGTCTCCGGGGACGGATGGTCGTTGTGCCGGTAAGTCAATTGCCGAAACTGCCGGAAGGCCAGTTCTATGTGCGGGATATTCTGGGCTTTTCCGTGATCAGTCCGGAAGGAACACTTCTAGGAACCGTAAAAGACGTGATCCAACCGGCTTCCACGGCTATTTTTGTGATTACTCCCGCTGGTGGTGGAGAAGAGATTATGGTAGCGTCCATAGCAGAGAATATTAAACAAATAGACTGGGAAAAGCAGCAGGTTACAGCCGTACTGCCGGAGTGGATCTGATGCAATTTATTTTTATAACTCTATTTCCGGACATGATCCGGAGTGCCGCTGCCGAAAGCATATTAGGGCGGGCACAAAAGGCGGGACTTTTATCCGTCCACTGTATCAATCCCCGGGATTTTGCCACGGACCGGCATCGCAGTGTGGATGATAGCACTTGTGGCGGTGGGGCTGGGATGGTGCTGAAACCTACTACATACGTAACGGCGCTAAAAAAAGCAAAAACCATTTCCCCTGATGCTATTGTGCTGGCACTGACGCCTGCCGGGGAGAAACTGCAACAGGCGCAGGTGTGTAGCCTGGCTAAAGGTGGACAGGATCTGATCTTTTGCTGTGGACATTACGAGGGATTTGATGAACGCATCCTTGCGGAAGCAGATTTGCGGATATGTACCGGGGACTTTGTCCTGACCGGTGGTGAATTGCCCGCCCTTTCCGTTATGGATGCCATTGCCCGGTTCCTGCCGGGGGTGCTGGGCAAGGAAAGCAGCGCCAGAGAAGATTCTTTTTCCGAAAGTCTTTTGGAATACCCGCAATATACCCGTCCCGCGACCTATAGCGGGCAGGAAGTACCGGCGGTACTTCTTTCCGGTGACCACGCAAAGATTGCAGCCTGGCGGCAGAAAGAAGCCTTTAAAATGACACTTCGGTACCGGCCGGAGCTATTGCGGCAAGCTCCCTGGCAGGCAGGCAATGGAAAACTGTTTCTGCAGGCCGCGTCGGAATTTGCCGCAGAAAAGCGAGCGAAAGAGTAATCTTTTCCTTGCATTACTAAGTGGGCGTATGATATAATACGCTGTATGCATTACGGGCGGTCCGCTGTCAGCCTATTGCTGGACATGAACGTCTTGGATTCTGAGGAGGAAATACTAATGAACATTATCGAAGCAATTGAAAAAGAACAACTGCGTTCTGACATCCCTGACTTCCGTCCTGGCGATACCCTGAAAGTATACGCAAAGATCGTGGAAGGCAACCGGGAACGGATTCAGCTGTTTGAAGGCGTTTGCATCTCCCGGCATGGCTCCGGCGTACGGGAAATGTTTACCGTTCGTCGTATTGCTTCCGGTGTGGGCGTGGAAAGAAGATTCCCGGTTCATTCCCCGCGGATCGACAGAATTGTCGTTTCTCACAAAGGGGTTGTGCGCAGAGCCAAACTGTATTATCTGCGTAAATTGACCGGTAAAGCAGCCCGTATCAAGGAACGCCGCTAATTGGTTGCGGGAGGCAGTTGCTTAGGCAGCTGCCTTTTTTACGTTAAAGGAGAAGCAACGCATGGAAGAAGAAAAGAAAAACCCATCCTGGCAGGATACCGCCAGTGACTGGCTGATTTCCATCATTATTGCCGTGGTGGTCGCCTTTGGGATCCGCACCTTTCTGGTGGAGCCCTATATGGTTTCCGGCCCCAGCATGCGGGAAACTTTGCAGGACAAGGAACGGCTGATTGTGAATAAGCTGGTGTACTATACCCGGGCACCCAAGCGGGGAGAAATCATTGTCTTTAAATATCCCAGCGATACCACGCGGGATTTTATCAAGCGAGTCATTGCCGTAGGCGGTGATACCATTGAAATCAAGGATGGACAGACGTATGTTAACGGGGAGAAACTGGATGAAAGTTATATCCGGGAACCCTTTCATACCAACTATCCCAAGGCTACGGTTCCGGAAGGACATATCTTTGTTATGGGGGATAACCGGAACAATTCTGAAGACAGTCGGTTTTTGGACGTGGGATTTGTGGATTTGTCCCTGGTTAAGGGCAAAGCCAGTGTGATTTTCTGGCCCTTGGATAAGATCCGGAGCTTGCCATAAAAAATGGATGTTAGCTGCTGAAAAAGACGTGGGCGACCACGTCTTTTTCATATCCCCCTATTTAAAGGTCATTTCCCCTCATTTTTCTCCCTTTTTGAGAAAAGTGATCCAAAGCATGCTATAATAACGCGTCCCTGGTCGTTAGGGGAGAGGACTGGGGGCGTGCGGAAAGGAAAAAACAATGGAAACGTTGCGAGGAAAGAAATTTCAAATCCAGTGGTTTCCCGGACACATGACCAAAGCCAAGCGGATGATGGAAGCTCATTTAAAACTGGTGGATGTGGTGGTGGAGCTGCTGGATGCCCGGATTCCCCGATCCAGTGCCAATCCTATGTTGCAGCAAATGATTGGTAGTAAGCCCAAGATCGTAGTGCTGAATAAAATTGATATGGCAGACCCGGTACTAACCCGTTCCTGGCTGGAAGCCCTGCAGCAGCAGAACTTTACAGCCCTGGAAGTGGACTGCCAAAAAGGCAAAGGACTTAAAGCACTCCAGACGGCCATCCAGAAAGCCGGGGCACCGGTACTGGAAAAATGGCGAAAAAAGGGCGTCCGCAATCGCAGCATCCGGGTCATGATCGTAGGGATTCCCAACGTGGGGAAATCTACCCTGATCAACCGGCTCATTGGCAAAAATAAGGCGGCAGTCCAAAACAAACCGGGCGTAACCCGGGGCCCGCAGTGGGTCATACTGGGGAAGGGATTGGAGCTTTTGGATACGCCGGGCGTCCTATGGCCCAAGTTCGACAATCCTGAAACCGGATTTTGCCTGGCCGTGACAGGAGCCATTCGGGAGGAAGTCTTTGATCAGGAAATTGCGGTAGACATTCTGCTGGAACGGCTTTCCCAATCCTATCCCCAGGAGCTGGCAGCGTATTATGGGATATGTTTGGAAGCAACCGACACGGCAGAAAGCCTGCTGGAAAAAATCGGCTGTAGCCGGGGCTGGCTGCGGCAGGGTGGCGTCGTAGATCAGACCAGGACGATCCAAATGGTGTTGCGGGATTTTAAAAGCGGGAAGATGGGCGGCTTTACCCTGGAAGTGCCGGTGAATCCATTATGACAATTCCACTTGCTCAAGTAAAAAATTTGCTGGCAAAGTATCCATCCTCTGCCTTGCTGGAAGACTTGCGTGGGGATCCTCGCAGCGGCGTGCAGCAGCTGCTGGCGGCCTGGGAGAAAAAACAGGCCAAGCTTGCCGCAGAAAAATGCCGCTTGCAGCAGCTTCGTACCCTGGAACAAGAAGAATGGGATAAGGGGAGACTACTGGTAGCTGGCTGCGATGAAGCGGGCCGCGGCCCGCTAGCGGGGCCTCTTGTGACGGCCGCTGTGATTTTGCCCCAGGAGATCTGGCTGCCTGGCCTTAATGACTCTAAGAAAGTGACACCAAAGCAGCGGGAAATCTTGTATGAAGCCATAAAAGAGCAGGCCGTAGCCATTACCCTGTGTATATTGGGCCCACGGGAAATTGACTGCTTGAATATTTATCAGGCAGCGAAAAAATCTATGGAGCTATGTCTCACAAATTTGCTTGCAGCCCCTCAGGCAGCGCTTACCGATGCCATGCCTCTACAGATTCCAGGACTGCCTGTCCGGGATATAATCCACGGGGACGCCAAGAGTGCGTGCATTGCAGCCGCCTCCATTATGGCTAAAGTGACCCGGGACAGGTTCATGCTGGAGCTGGACGCAAAGTTTCCCGGATATGACTTTGCCCACAATAAGGGCTATGGAGCCAAGCCCCATATTACAGCGCTGCAAAAATTGGGAGCAACGCCCTGGCACCGGCACAGCTTTGCCCCTGCAAAATCCATGACGGAGATTCCGGAAGCCGTCAGCCTTTACCAAATCATCCGTTTAAAATAGGGAGAATATCACATGGATCCACGGCGCCATTTTGGTAACAGCGGGGAAGAGCGTGCCGCAGTGTTTTTGCAGGAAAAGGGCTACGAAATTCTGGAACGGAATTTTTCCTGCCCGTTTGGGGAACTGGACATCGTAGCAAGACAGGGCCGTCTGCTGGCTTTTGTGGAAGTAAAAACCCGGCGCAGCCTGAAATTTGGCCGTCCTGCCGCAGCCGTAACCCCCAGTAAACAACGGAAACTCCGCACGACGGCGCTGTGCTACCTCAAGCGGCATCCCCATCCCCGTTGCACGATCCGATTTGACGTGATTGAAATTATAGAATTGTATGGAGATATCCAGCTCAATCATGTCACCAGTGCCTTCTGATGCAAAATAGCAGCATCCATTGCAATAAGAATTTTTATAAGAAACGAACAAGGAGAGAAAGAACGTGTACGCATGTACCTATGGAGAAACCACAAGGGGCATCAATGGAGAACTCGTCCGGGTGGAAGTGGACGTAACCAACGGACTGCCCGCCTTTGAAATCGTGGGGCTGCCGGATACGGCCATTAAAGAATCCCGGGAACGGGTAAAGGCTGCCGTGAAAAATTCCGGGTTTCATTTTCCCGATACCCATATTACCGTGAATCTGGCGCCGGCGGATCTGAAAAAAGATGGATCCGGACTGGATTTGCCCATTGCTATAGGGATTTTGGCCGCCAAACAGTATATTAAACTGCCAGATGGGCAACAGTGCCCGGTGTTTGCCGGGGAACTGGCCCTGGATGGATCCCTGCGCCCTATTAATGGGATTTTGCCCATGATTTTAAAAGCACGGGAGGACGGCTGGCAATGTATGGTCATCCCTTCCGGCAATGGGGCAGAAGGACAGCTGGTGGATGGGATCACGGTGTACACCGCAGAAACATTAACCGCAATTGTGGAGCATCTCCAAGGAAAAACGCAACTGACTCCTTTACAAAAGAAAAGTTTGCTGCTAGATGGGCCGGAAGAAAGCACCGTTGATTTTTCCGATGTGCAGGGGCAGAGGGTGGCCAAACGGGCCTTGGAAATTGCGGCGGCTGGCGGTCACAATGTCCTAATGGTGGGGGCCCCTGGGGCGGGAAAGACCATGCTGGCCCGCCGCCTTTCTACGATTTTGCCGCCCATGACGGAAGAAGAGGCGCTGGAAGTCACAAAAATTTACAGCATTTCCGGGCTTCTTGCCCGGCAACATGGCATTGTGGCGGAGCGACCATTCCGTAGCCCGCACCATACCGTGAGCCAATCCGCTTTGATCGGGGGCGGCAGCGTGCCGCGACCAGGGGAGGTGACCTTGGCCCATCACGGTGTTTTGTTTTTGGATGAGCTTCCTGAATTTTTCCGGAGCGCCCTGGAGGTTTTGCGCCAGCCCCTGGAAGACGGGGTGGTCACGATCAGCCGGGTGCAGGCGTCCTTAAGCTATCCGGCCCGCTTTATCTTGGTGGCGGCCCAAAATCCCTGTCCCTGTGGTTTTTGGGGAGAAGAAGATGGGGTACACCAATGTACGTGCCGGCCGGGAGATATTGCCCGTTACCGCAAAAAGATTTCCGGGCCCCTGTTAGACCGGATTGATATCCAGATTCATGTGCCCCGGCTGCAATATCAGGAAATGCAATGCACCAATGTTCAGGAAAGTTCGGCCCAAATTCGGCAGCGAGTGGTAAAGGCCCGCAAGATTCAGCGGCAGCGCCTAGCAGGAACCCATTTGTTTTGTAATGCCAGCATGGGGCGGCGGGAAGTCAAAAAGTTCTGTAGCCTGGCGCCAGAGGCCCAAAAACTGCTGGAAAAATATTTTACCTCTCTGGGACTTTCCGCCCGAAGCCATGACCGGATTATCAAAGTGGCGCGGACCATTGCGGATCTGGCAGGCAGTGAGGAAATTTCCATGCTGCACCTGGGCGAAGCCATCGGCCTGCGCACCAGCATTCAGGGATAAGGGGGGCCGTATGCAGATTGAACTTTTGGTTGCGTATTTTTTGGTTGGCTGCTGTGTGGGGAGTTTCCTCTGCTTATGTGCGGTGCGGCTCTATCGGGAGGAATCCTTGCTACGGCCTCGCTCTCACTGTGATGCCTGCGGGCACACGCTGGCTTTGTGGGAGCTGGTTCCCATTTTCAGCTATCTCTTTTTGCGGGGGAAGTGCCGACATTGCGGTAGCAAAATTCCCTGGACCTACTGTATCCGGGAAATAGAAACAGGATTGATCTTTGCCGTATTAGGGTATTTCCGGGAGCCGTCCGTATTGCTCATTATCCAGTGGGGAATCCTTTCCCTCCTGCTGCTACTCAGCTGGCTGGATGCCAAGGAGCAAATGCTGTATGAAGATTTGTTTTGGCCACTGGGGGCATTGATGCTCCTGCAGCATTTCTGGCTGGATGAATCACTTCTATGGGCTTTTTCTGGGGCGCTGGTGGTAGGAGGTGTTCTGTATTTCTTTTACCGCATGTTTCCGGGCAGCGCCGGTGCGGGAGATGTACGACTTGTGGCGCTGCTAGGCTTGTGGCTGGGGCCGGTGGATGGCTTGAAAGGACTTTTTGGTGCGGTTCTGGCCGCACTGGCGTTTTTGCTTCTGAAACGAATGAAACGCAAAGAAGCGTTCTGGGAACCCATTCCGTTTGCTCCCTTTCTTTGCGGGGCCGCATTTTTTGTTATGCTGTGGAATAGTGGCTTGTCCCAGCCTCTCCTGAAATTCTGGCAGTTTCCTGACAGAAACATGCTCTTTTGTCTTTTGGGGCTACAACGGGAAACAATTAACCATAAACTGCAAGCATTTTTTCATCCTTTGCCCCGGAAACTTGTAACGCTGTATCTGGATGCCCGACATATGACCTTATGCCAAGTCCGGCGGGAAAAAGAGATAGTGCGGCTGGAACGGATCCTGCAGGAAGAGATCCCCGCGTCTATGGGAGAAAAAATTTCGGAAGACAAAATTCCTGCCCTGTGCGAATGGGTACGGATGGAATGCGGGAAAAAAGGTATCACCGCGACCTCCTGTGCGGTGACCATTTCGCCAGCATCAGCCTGTTGGCTTACGGTGTCCCTGCCCCTTTTAAAAAATGAAACACAGCGGCAGGAAGCTGCCTATTGGGAAAGTGTACAGAAAGTCCCCTGGGAGGCTGGCAACTATTCGCTGCGGTTGGGAAGCAGGCTGCCTAGTGGGCAGACCAGCGCCATTGCTGTGTCGCAGTCTGCCATTGCCTGGACACAGATGTTTCTGCAGGAAATGGGGTGGCATCCGGTAAAACTCCAGCCCGCACTCCTTTCCCTGGGGCTTTGGATGGCAAAAAAAGCCTATGCCTGGCTGTGGCTGGAAGAAGAAAAAACCATCACGCTCGTTCTCTATGCAAAGGGTCAGCCCCACGCCGTATTCCCGTTTGCCCGTGCCCAAGGAAAGCAATGGGACGGGGTAGAGCAAAGTCTTTTATGGGAAGCGGCCCAGCAAAAAGACGTAGCGCTGGGCAAGCAAATCCTCACAACTCTGCGGCAGGAAACAAGCAAACGACAACTTGGGGCTGTGCCGGTTTACTGGTGGGGGAACCGCGGCGAGACACTGGCAAAATGGCAAAACCAGTTGCGGGCAGAAGGGCTACCGCTGGAAAAATTGCCACTAGAGGATACGCTGCAAACTTCGCCATGCTATCCTTACTTAGAAAAGAAACTATCCTATGAGGCTGCTGCGGCAGCACTGGGAAGTGCGCTTTTTATGGAAACAACCAGCCAGTGGGACTTTAAGCCGAAGCAGGTACTTCCCTCCTGGCCTGGCGTGATCCGGGGTATGGAAGTGACCGGGACGGTAGCGCTTATTTTTTGCCTTTTTGGCGGAATTTTTCAAGGGATTGGGTATAAAAGACAGCAGGCGGCAAAAAACGCCCTGCTGTCAACAGGTTTCTGGTATGAACGGTATCAGGAAGAACAAAGGCAAAACCGCTTGTTAGACCAGCTGGTACAACAACAGCAGGCCGCTCATACCCGCAATGTTGACTGGGATGCCTGGTTAACGCTGCTGGGACGGGAATTACCCGCGGATTGTTATCTCCAGCAGGTGGCTTGGGATAAGGAAAATAAAGAAAAGAAATGCTTGCGCCTTTCCGGACAAACACTGGATGGGGAGGCAGTTCTTTCCTTTGTGCAGCGGCTCCGTGACGAGCGGGCAGTGAAAACGGTGCAGATTGAAAAGATGGAAACACTAAGGGAAAAGCCCGAAACGGAATTTTCCCTATTGGTGGAAGTGCAGAAAGGAAGCAGAAATGGAACGAAAACAGTGGAGGGAAGGCGTCCGGGATAAAGTACCGGCTGCGGCCGGCCTTGTCTTTTTGCTGCTGTGCTTGTGGATGACCGGTGTAGTAACCCTTCCTTTCTGGCAAAATGGGCAAAAAGCCTGGGATAGGGCAGAAGAAATTTTGCGGCAGCGGAAAAACGTAGAAACCTTTGCAAAGGAATATGATCCGGAACGCTCTCGGATCAAACAAGAAAACGTGGCACAGCTTGCCACAGAACCTATGCCCAAAGATGGTATGGAGGCCATGCGAATCATCAGCGCCCTGGCAGCAAGAGCCCAGGTCCAGGTGGTGGCCTGTCGTCCAAAGGAAACAGGACGAAATCAAGACCACTTACCCATGGAGCTGACCCTTGTGGGAGACTATGTACAGCTCCTTGTTTTTTTCCGCCAGTGGAAAGAGGAGATGCCCCTGGCCTATTGGGAAACGGGCAATATCGAAAGAGACCCTGAGGGACCCCTGACCTTTCATGGAACCCTCTGCTTTATGAAATCTTAAAAATACAAAAAATAAAGCCCCTTTTAGGGGAGGCATGATTTTTTGTGATGTACTTGCTCCGGAACCCCGGGTACAACCTGGGGCACCGGATTTTTTTAGTGCCGCAAACAATGACAATACTATGTGAAATCATAGGCAAGCCATAATTTTGGTTCTATAATAAATGTTGGGGTCTTGTGGACGTTTACCTTCACAAAAC